>CAYFZV010000005.1:0-21657 GCA_964347735.1 uncultured Gammaproteobacteria bacterium | reverse complement strand
CAAAGCGCTGGAAGGCCAGCCAAGCTATCGCATCAAGCAAGCGGTGGAACTCGTGTTCCATGGCCTGATTTCCGATTGGGATGAAGCGAGTTCCTTGCCGAAGGATCTTCGCGCAAAATTGAAGGCCGAAGTTCCGATCTCGAGTCTTGAAACCGTGCAATCTTCCTCGTCTTCGAAAGGGGATACGCAGAAAGAAGCGCTGCGTCTCCAGGACGGCCAGCTCATCGAGACCGTGCTCATGCGTCACCAGGACGAACGCGCGACCGTCTGCGTGTCGTCGCAGGCCGGTTGTCCGATGGCCTGCGCCTTTTGCGCGACGGGTACCCTCGGTTTGAAGCGCAACCTTACGACGGAGGAGATCGTCGACCAGGTTCTTCATTTCGCGCGCCTGTTGAAGAAAGAGGGCGAAGCGGTCACGAACGTGGTGCTCATGGGCATGGGCGAGCCGCTCCACAATTACGACAACGTGCTCGAAGCGCTGCGGGTTCTGAACAATCCGGAAGGTTTCGGGTTTGGCGCGCGCAGGATGTCGATCTCAACCTGCGGTATCGTGCCGGGCATCCTGCGCCTTGCCGACGAACCGATGCAGGTCAATTTGGCGATCTCGCTCCACGCGCCGAACGACGAGCTGCGTTCGAAACTCATGCCCGTCAACAAAGCGTATCCGCTCGCGAAACTTTTCGCCGCCATCAAGACGTATGTACAGAAGAGCGGCCGTAAGGTCATGTTCGAATATCTTCTGATCGATGGCGTCAACGATTCTCCGGAGATCGCGGACGAACTTGCCGATCTCCTGATCCATGAAAACCCGGAGGGTAAGAACCGCACGACCGGCCTTTACCACGTCAATTTGATCAAATACCACGCGACCGACGTCGCCGCTTCCGCCGCCGAACGTTTCGGTTTGCCGATCAATCCGCAATCAGGCATGGGCACGTTTCCGTCTTCGCCCGTGGACCGCCGCAAAGCCTTTATGCAGGTGCTTGAAGAACGCGGCATTTCCGTCACCCACCGCATCACCTTCGGCGAGGATATTGACGCCGCCTGCGGCCAGCTTGCGAACAAAGCCGCCACGCATTAATCTGGTGCCATCGTCCTTTTGAAAGGGGGCATGAATGGCAACGAGAACTTCTCGGAGCCGGAAGGCTCCACGGCGCAAACGCGACCGCTATCTTGTCCGCGGCACGTGGATCAAGATCGAATATTTCGACGGTTTTCGGTTGCGCCACGGCCAGCCGGACGACGTCGACATTATGCTGTGGCGAGGCGACAACAGTCCGTTTTCCAAGGTGCTGGAGCGCGACACGCTCTACATCGACCGTCCGTACGCCGACGAAACCAAGTTTTTCGTCAAGATCTACGAGATCGAGACGATGCGGAAGTGGACCCGTCGCGGCGACGATCGGCGTCTGCCTCCGTACAAGGAGAAGCGCGAATATCTGAAACGGATGCTGTGTCCGTCTGGGCCGGTGCCGGAAGACGAATACGTCGTGAGCCGCGAATGGAGCGAAGAGCATCAGCTCAACATCTGGGGCGTGCGTGGGGACGTGGTGCGCAAGCGCTTCGATCCGCACTTCACGCTCGGCGGCCATGATCTCGTCTACCCGTCCTATATCACCATGCCGCGCACGGTTTGGTGGGATGTGACCGACCCGAACGAAAAGTCGTATACGCTGCCGCATGAGATTTCTGAGCGGGAAAAGATGGCGAGCGGATGGTCATATGAAGATGCGCACGCGTTCGCCATTCAGGCGGAGCTCACGATGCGCGTCAAGGAGTACCTCGTGGAACCTTCCCTAGAAACGCCGCCTGAACCGCTTGACGTCGTACCGATCGCTCAAGAAGGCGACGCAATGTGCGGACCGGCAAGCGTCAAAATGCTGCTGGACTATGACGGCTATCGGAATCCCGAAACGGATCAGCCGTATACCGAGACGGAACTCGTCGCGCTCTGCGAATGCAATCCAGACCTCGGCACCGATCACGCACCGCTTATTCGTGCGTTGCAAAAGATCGTCGGGGACGATGGGTTCTCTCACAGAGATGGCGGCGACATCAAGACGCTCCGTCATATCGTGCACGACTTGAAACGTCCCGTCCTGATCGGCTGGTGGAACGGTCCGCACCGCACGTCGGAAGAGGTGCGCGCCGACCATGAGCTCGATGAGGGGCATTTCTCGGTCGTAAAGCATGTGCCGGCTGCGCATGTTACCTTCGCCGATCCTTGGATCATCGATTCCGCGGATGATGCCAAGAGCGGCGCTGGAGACAGGACGATGACGATCCGGACGTTCCGGAAACGGTGGTACGACATGGACGGCTCTCCTTCCGAGACCGATCCCGGCTATCACACGGTGCGCGGCTGGTACTTGTATCTGCATTCGCGCCCGCTGGAACCCAAGACGGACTAACCCCGCACCATTCGTTGCGGGTTTTTTCTTGCCCGTTTCAAAGGCCTATGATACGTTTTTCTCACATCTATGCGGCAATCCACCTTTAAAACGATCGGCGTCATGGGTCTCGGCATGGTCGGGGGGGCCCTTTTTCGGTATTTCGAAAAAACGCGCGGTTTCGTGCCGGGCGAAACGCTCTTCGGATATGATCCGGTCAAAGAGGGTTACGGCGCTATCGAGCCGATCCAGAAAGCGGAGATCGTTTTCATCGGCGTGCCGACGCCGTACCTGACGGGCGAAGACGGCAAGATCGGTTTCGACGAATCCTACGTGCGCGCCGCGATCGAGGCCTTGCAAGAGCCGAAAACCATCGTCATCAAATCGACGGTCTTGCCCGGTACCACCGAACGCATGCAGAAGGAGTATCCGCAGCATAAGTTCCTGTTCAATCCGGAATTCCTGACGGAAATTTCCGCCGACCAGGACATGAACTACCCGGACCGCCAGCTCGTCGGCACGACGGAAGCCTCCTACAACGTCGCGCTCGACGTGATGCATCTTTTGCCGATGGCGCCGTTCGAGCGCGTCATGCCGGCGCGCGAAGCCGAGATGGTCAAGTACTACAGCAATACCTGGTTCTCCACGAAGGTCGTCTTTGCGAACCAGATGTATGATCTTTGCCAGGCGCTTGGTATCGATTATGACGTCGTCAAAGAAGGCGCCGCCGCCGACAAGCGCATCGGACGCACGCACTTGGACGTCTTCCATAAAGGCTACCGCGGCTACGGCGGCAAGTGCCTGCCGAAGGATACGCGCGCGCTCATCCAGCTGGGCGACCAGCTCGGTGCGGAGATGGCGCTCCTGAAGCGCGTCGAAGAGCTGAATAACGCCCTGGTCGAAGCCCGCTCCGCGCAGAAACAAGAGGTTGAAGCTGCGAAAGAAAAAATGGCTGAACCGGCCTGAAGGTAGGTGCATTTTGATGGGCCGCAAACCCAAAGTCATGGTCGGCATGTCCGGCGGCGTGGATTCTTCCGTCGCCGCGTCTTTGCTGTTGGACCAGGGGTATGACGTCGTGGGCGCGTTCATGAAAAATTGGTCCGAGACAAAGGATCCCAAGACGGGGGAGTGCGCCTGGAAGGAAGAACGGCGCGACGCCATGCGCGTGGCGGCCGATCTCGGTATTCCGTTCGTCACGTTCGATTTCGAAAAAGAATACGATGCCGCCGTCGTTCAATATTTGTACCGCGAATACGCGGCGGGCCGCACGCCGAATCCGGACGTGCTTTGCAACCGCGCGGTGAAGTTCGATCTGTTTCTGAAAGCGGCGCTCGCTGACGGCGCGGATTTCATCGCGACCGGGCATTACGCGCGCGTCGAGAAGAAAACCGACGGGACGTTCGCGCTTCTTGCTGGGCTCGACCGCAACAAGGATCAGTCGTATTTCGTGTTCTCGCTCGGTCAGGAACAGTTGAAGCATGTGCTGTTCCCGATCGGGCATCTCGATAAGCGCGACGTGCGCGCCTATGCGCGCGACCGCGGCATCGTAACAGCCGAGAAAAAAGATTCCCAAGGCATCTGTTTCATCGGCCAAGTGGAGATCCGAGAATTCTTGAAGCGCGAACTCACACCGAAACCCGGACCGATCCTGTCGACCGAAGGAAAAGAGATCGGTCGGCACGAAGACGCGCAAGCGTTTACGCTCGGGCAACGACACGGCCTCGGTCTTTCAGGCGGCCCCTATTTCGTCGCGGCGATCGATGTTGTCGCGGGAACGGTCACGGTCGCGCAGGGCGCCGATCATCCCGCGCTCTACAAGAGCGGTCTCGTGGCTGGCGACTGGCATTGGGTATCCGGCGTGGAGCCCGTGCTCCCGCTGCGCTGCGAGGCGCGCATCCGTTACCGGCAACCGCTCAAGAAATGCGAGGTGAGGCTCAATGAAGCGGGAGAGATGGAAGCGTTGTTCGAACAGCCGCAACGCGCCATCACACCCGGGCAATTCATCGTTCTGTACGACGACGACGAAGTGCTTGGCGGCGGCGTCATTGAAAAATAAAAAAGGCTCCCTGGCGGGAGCTTTTTACGTATAACCGAGTTGATAGCGCATGAGCGCTTCGCGATCTTGCGAATGACGTCCATGGTACCTGCGCCCCGCCACGCCGCGGAGATCATCGCCGAGCCGCTTCGCAAGCGCGCCCCGGTCCTTGAGCTGGGAAATCCAGTCGGAGGGCCACCAGTCTTCTTCGCCGCTCCCGGCCCCCATCATTGCCCCGACCATCGAGGCGACTGTATCCGTGTCGCCGCCGGCATTGATCGCCTCGAGCACGGCGGCATTCGGTGCGTATTCTTCGTGATGGCGACGCCAGATGGCCAATGCGAGTGGTACGGAGGTGAGCGAGTCCGAAGCGCCCCCGCTGCCGAAACGCCAAAGCGCTTCCGGATCGAGGATGAGAGAAAGCGCTTTTCTCAACGCGTCCGAAAAGCGCTCTTCGCCGCGATGGAGGAATTTCAGCAAGCTTTCCGCCGCCAGGACACGCGCCTGCATGTTGATGTACGCGTATTCGGGACTGATGTCCAAGACGCGATCATGAACGACGCTGGCGACCGCATACGCGGCGATCGTGCAGATGGGATCCGCATGCGTTAATCGCCCGAGTTCCAGGATGTGTTTGAGCGCCTGGCCATTCTCGAAAGCGTTCGTGCCGCCACGAGCAGCGAGAAACGCCCCCATCGGAGCGACTTTCATCGCCACGCCGTTGCCGCGGCTTTTTTCACGCCAACGGGCAGGATGCCGCGGATCTCGAGGTTCGACCTCGTTCCAGAGCTTTTCATCGCGCGTCGATTTGAACGGCGGACGTTTGATCCGAGCGCGCGGTTGCTCGCGATACCATTTATCGATCTCATAAAGAGAACGTTTGGTGGTACCGCCCCAGCCGGCCACGTCGTTCCAGAGCTCGGTGAGATGCAGAAGCATCTGCCACTCACGATCGTAGCCGTCGCCCAGGATGAGAGCATTGGTGACAGCGTTCGCGAGCTGGCTGTCGTCCGAAGTGCTGCCCGGCGGCAAGCCACGGGTATCCGGGATCTTACGTTGCGAGGGGTCGATTCCCGTGGGAAAACCCGTCACGCCCCGTCCGTTCGTTTGAGCCAAGATCTCCTCGCGGCTCATGTTTTCGGTATCGACACCGCCGTAATCGCCCAGATGAACCCCGAGCATGACATTGATGACCCGTTGCTTGAGATCGGACATGGAACCTCCTAATGAAAAGGGCAGCGGCATGATATACTCCGACACAGAAATTGTCGATGCGCCATATACTCCACTTCGCCCGCCGCAATAAATTCCTGATCGCCGCCACGGCTTTGCTGATGGCCGGCGCAGGTTGCGTAGGCGCGGCGCATAAAGCCGGCGAACAGCTGGCGGAGGATGCGATGAAACCGCTGACGCTGCCGATCGAGACATACAAACACGCCGTTGAAAGCGCGTCAGGCGTTAAAGCGAATCAAGAGTTCGAAGCGCAGGCTGCGGGGGGATTGGAAGGCTTGTAGATGTCTGAAGAAATAAAATAAGAGCGCATCGTATGATGCGCTCCTGATCTCTTTTGGGTTCGATGATCAGTGCGTGCAGTTGAGTCCCCAGGTCGTACAGACCGCTGCTGCGGACGGACACTCCGCTTTTGTCGCGACACAGAGATTCTGTTCGGGACAAAAGTACGGTCGATCCGACGGGCAGGTGTCCATGCGGTCATTGCAGCAATTCGCCTGGTTGTCACCTTCCTGGTCGTAGCCGCAGCGTTGCATCTGCCCCGCACACATGTACGTGGGCATGAGGCAGTCCGTGCCGGCGGCCCAGCAGGTCATGGTGTCTCCGCAATAGACAGGCTTTTCCGGGTCGGCGACACAGCTCACGCTGCAGTCATCCGCGCAGTTTTCAGCCGTCTCATGGCTTGCGGCCGAACAGGTGCCGTCCCCGCACGATGCGGGGACGCAATCTTCGGGACAATTTTGCGCCGTTTCCCCGTCGCTTGCACGACAGGCGCTGTCTCCACAGGAGTCCGGCGTCGGCGTGCAGTCGTCGGTCTCTGCGCAGCTGTTTTTGTCGGCCGCGCAGCCCGTCAGGGCCGCGAGAAGAAAGAGAACGGTCGTGATGATGAAAGAGCGCATCGGAACCTCCGGAAAACGGTGTGGATGTGGAAATGATGACGCCCCTTCCGGGGCGGGTTGCCCTTTTGGGTATGCGCCAAACTACCATGTTTTAGCCATTTTGTCAAGAGGCGCTGGAGGCGACGACCTTGCGAAGCCCTTCATCTTCTTGTAAATTGCCGCTATGACCACGAATGAAATTCGCCAGAAATTCCTCGATTTTTTCAAGGAGAAGGAACACGCCGTCATCCCCTCGGCTTCTTTGATTCCTGAAAACGACCCGACCGTACTCTTTACGACGGCGGGCATGCACCCGCTCGTGCCGTATCTTCTCGGCGAACCGCACCCGGCCGGCAAGCGCCTGGCCGACGTTCAGAAGTGCGTCCGCACCGGCGACATCGACGAAGTCGGCGACAATCGTCATCTCACATTTTTCGAGATGCTCGGCAACTGGTCGCTCGGCGATTACTTCAAGCGCGACGCGATCACCTGGTCGTTCGAGTTCCTGACCTCCCCGCGCTGGCTGAATCTCGATCCCGGCCGCATCTACGTGTCCGTCTTCGAAGGCGATGCCGACGCGCCGCGCGATCTCGAATCCGTCGGTATCTGGCAAGACGCCTATCAGACACGCGGCATCGAAGCGCGCTTCAACGAACGCATCTTCGCATATCCGAAAGACAAGAATTGGTGGGGCCCCGCCGGAATGACGGGCCCGTGCGGTCCTGATACAGAAATTTTCTACGATACCGGACGCCCACATGACGCCCGCTTCGGCGAGGAATGCCACCCGAACTGCGACTGCGGCCGCTTCATTGAGATCTGGAACAACGTCTTCATGGAGTACAACAAAACTCCAGGCGCCACGTTCGAGCCGCTCGCGCAGAAGAACGTCGACACCGGCATGGGGCTCGAGCGCGTCGCGGCCGTGCTGCAAGGCAAGTCGACCGTCTTTGAAACGGAAAATTTCCAGGAACTGCTCAAGGCCGTCGGCGCGATCTCGCACAAGACGTACGGCGAGCATGAAGACGACGACCGCGCCATGCGCATCGTTGTCGACCACGTCCGCACCGCCGGCTTCATGATCGGCGATCAGCGTGGGATCACGCCGTCGAACGTCGATCAGGGCTACATTCTCCGCCGCTTGATCCGTCGCGCCGTCCGCTACGGACGCCAGCTCGGCATTGAAGGCTTCTTCACGTCCAAGATCGCCGAAAAGGTTGTCGAACTCTTCCGTGACGCCTATCCGGAACTCGAAAAGAACCGCGACCGCATCATCGGCGAACTCGACGCAGAAGAGGATAAATTCATGCGCACGCTCCAGAACGGCCTGCGCGAAGTCGAGAAGGCGAAGAAAGATCTCGAAGCCTCGCCGCTCATTCCTGGCGAGACGGCCTTCTATTTGTACGAGTCCTTCGGTTTCCCGAAAGAACTTACAGAGGAAGTGATCGGCAAGAAGGTTGATGAGAGCGAATGGGAAAAAGCCATGAAGGCCCATCAGGATCTTTCGCGCCAAGGCGCCGAGAAGAAATTCAAAGGCGGCCTCGCGGATCATTCATGGGAAACGACGCGCTTGCACACCGCCACGCATTTGCTCCACAAGGCGCTTCGCAACGTTCTCGGCGAGCACGTCGAGCAGAAAGGTTCCAACATCACCGCCGAGCGCCTGCGCTTCGATTTCTCGCATCCCAACAAGATGACGCCGGAAGAAATCAAGAAGACCGAGGACATGGTCAACGAAGCGATCGTGCGCGACCTCCCCGTGCATTTCCAGGAAATGTCCGTGGACGAAGCTAAAAGCGGGGGAGCCATCGGCCTGTTTGAAGACCGCTACGGCGACAAGGTCAAAGTCTACGTCGTCGGCGATTACTCCAAGGAAATCTGCGGCGGCCCGCACGTCCAGCACACGGCCCAAGTCGGGCGCTTCAAGATCCAAAAGGAAGAAGCTTCGTCGGCTGGCATCCGGCGCATCAAGGCGACTGTCGAACCGGTTGCGAAAGAATGACATGAAAACGTACCTCGTCACCGGCGCTGCGGGATTCATCGGCATGCACGTCGCGAAACGCCTGCTTGAACGCGGTGACGCCGTGATCGGTCTCGATAACCTGAACGACTATTACGACGTTTCCCTGAAGAAAGCGCGTTTGGCGCAGCTGACGTCGCCCAACTTCCGGTTCGTGAAATTGGATATCGCTGACCGCGAAGGCATGAAGAACCTTTTTGAAAAAGAAATCTTCGACGCTGTGATCCACCTCGCGGCACAAGCCGGCGTGCGGTATTCGATCACGAATCCTCAATCCTACATCGACAGCAATCTGGTCGGATTCGGCAACGTCCTCGAAGGCTGCCGTCACAAGAAGGTGGAACATCTCGTGTACGCGTCTTCCAGTTCCGTCTACGGTGCGAATACCAAACTTCCGTTCTCGACCGAGGATAGCGTCGATCATCCGATCAGTCTGTATGCCGCCACTAAGAAGGCGAACGAGCTCATGGCGCATACGTACAGCCATCTCTACGCGCTGCCGACGACAGGCCTCCGCTTTTTCACGGTCTACGGCCCATGGGGACGACCCGATATGGCCATGTTCGGTTTCACCAAAGCGATTCTCGAGGGCAAGCCGATCGACGTTTTCAACCACGGCAAGATGCAGCGCGATTTCACGTACATCGACGATATCGTCGAGGGTGTCGTGCGCGTAACGGACCGGATTCCCGAGCCGTGCGAAACAGGCGCCCACTACAAGGTCTACAACATCGGCAACAACCAGCCTGTCGAACTTGGGCATTTCATCGAGACGATCGAAAACGCGCTCGGCGTGAAAGCGCAGAAGAATCTCCTGCCGATGCAGCCGGGCGACGTGCCGGCCACCTACGCCGACGTCGACGATCTGATGCGCGACGTGGGCTTCAAGCCAGCCACGTCGATCGAAGAGGGGGTTGCAAAATTTGTCGTTTGGTACAAAGAATACTATCGTCTTTGAAAAGGAGGTCAGATGCGGATTTGGAAGTACTTTGTTGGATTTTCATTCCTACTCATCGCGTTCGGGGTGATATGCGGTTTTCCGCCCTTCGTCCCGGCGTTGGAAACGTTCTGGACGCCGATGACCCTCGTGTTCACTCTGCCGCTCGGGCTTTCGCTCACCGGTCTCGGTGCGACCGCTCTTTACCGGCACTTTCGCGTCGAGAAGATCACGATCACCGTCATCGAATCCATGGCCGCTGCATTTCTCGCGCAGGAAAGGCGCCTGTTGCGCAAAGAGGAACTCAAGCAGCAGCTGCATGAGGTTACCGCCGAGATCGAGACCTTCAACGCCACCATGGACGCGGATACCAGGCGAGCCTGGCAGAACCGACGCGGCCCGTACGGCAAGTGATTCCGCCTTAAATAAGGCGGTTTTTTTGTTCTGGGAGCCAGACTTGACGCGTACAGCTCATTTTGTTAGACTTTCCGCAAGCAAAGTCCCCACCTGGCGACTTGCGTCATTTTTTGGTTCGGAGTAGACTTCTCCGACACTTCTTAATTCTTGGCGAGCAGAATGCAGAATAACGGAACAGGGGGAGTGGGGAAGGATTTCATTGAAGCCGCAGGCCTCGTTGAAGAGCTTCTCCCCGCGACGACCTTTAAGGTGAAACTCGAAAGCGGGCACAGCATCTTGGCCCATCTTTCGGGAAAGATGCGCATGAATCGCATCCGGCTCTTGCCGGGCGACCGCGTAAAGATCGAGATGACGCCCTACGATCTCACCAAAGGCCGCATCGTCTACCGTTTCTGACCTGAACCGCTCAACGAACTGCATAAAACGAAAAGCATGAAAGTTCGCTCGTCCGTCAAGAAAATCTGCCGTGATTGCACGGTCATCCGCCGCAAGCGCCGCGTGATGATCATCTGCAAGAAGAATCCTAAGCATAAGCAGCGCCAGGGCTAATTTCACCATATGGCACGTATCGCAGGAGTCACCCTCCCCAGCAACAAGCGCGTGATCATCGCCCTGACGTATGTCTACGGCATCGGCCAGACGCAGGCCAAGAAGATCATCGAGAAGACGGGCGTCAATCCCGACACCCGCGTGAAGGATCTCGCGGAAACGGAAGCCAACAAGCTCCGCGACCACATCGAGAAGAGCATGAAAGTCGAAGGCGAGCTCCGCCGCGACACGCTCGCGCAGATCAAGCGCCTCAAGGAGATCGGTTCTTACCGCGGCTCCCGCCACACGAAGAACCTCCCGCTCCGCGGCCAGCGCACCAAAACCAACTCGCGCACCACGCGCGGCAATATCCGCAAGACGATGGGCTCCGGCCGCATCAAAGCGGGTATGAAGACCTAATCCGCCTCCGACGTAAACCTTTATGGAAGAAACCACGAACGTCCTCGCTCCGGCCACGGCCGAAGCGGCGACTGAAGAAGGGAAGAAGTCCAAGGCGGCCCCGCGCAAGAAAACAAAGAAAGCGGTTCGCCAGGTCTCCCACGGTCGCTGCTACGTGCAAGCGACGTACAACAACACGATCGTCACGCTGACCGACGCGAACGGCAACGTTCTCGCCTGGTCCTCGGCCGGCAAAGTCGGCTTCAGCGGTCCGAAGAAGTCCACCCCGTACGCCGCGTCCATGATCATCAAGGACGTGACCGAAAAGGTGAAGGACACCGGACTCAAGGACGTCAACGTTTTCGTCAAAGGCATCGGTTCCGGCCGCGAATCCGCGGTCCGCGCCCTGAACGCCAACGGCATCAACGTGCTGTCGATCAAAGACATCACCCCGATTCCTCATAACGGCTGCCGGCCGCCGAAACCGCGCCGCGTGTAACCTATGGGACGCAATACCGAACCCAAATGCAAACAGTGCCGGCGCGAAGGCGAGAAGCTCTACCTCAAAGGTGAGAAGTGTCTCGGTCCGAAGTGCCCGGTGACCCGCCGCGCGTTCCCTCCGGGACAGCACGGTCCGACTTCTCGCGCCAAAATCACGCCGTTCGGCGTGCAGCTGCGCCAGAAGCAGAAAGCCAAGCGCATCTACGGCCTGATGGAGAAGCAGTTCGAGAACTACTTCATGAAAGCTGCCAGCCGCCAAGGCGACACCGGCGTCTTCCTGAAACAGTTCCTGGAAATGCGCTTTGACAACATCACCTATCGCCTCGGCTTCGCCAAGAGCCGCGCCCAGGCCCGCCAGATGGTCGGCCACGGCCTGCTCACGGTCAACGGCAAACTGGTCGACATCCCGTCCTACCAGCTCCGCGCCGGCGATATCGTCGCGATCAAGGAAAGCAAAGTCCACAAAGGCGCGTTCAAAGAACTGAAAGACCGCCTCTCCAAGCATCAGACCCCGGGCTGGCTCGCGACCGACGCTGCGAACGCCACGGGCAAGATCATCAACCGCCCGACGGCCGAAGAGCTCGAACAGGGCTTCGATGCCAAACTGATCGTCGAATTCTACTCTCGCTAATCCTTGGCCCGTCCCGTCGCCGCGCGGCGATTGCTGATCTGTCGCGCCGCGTGCCGCTGGACTCCAACTACCTATGGAAGACATCCTTCTTCCGTCGAAGATCGAAATCACCCCGAGCGGACGCGACAACGAGTCGATGCTCGTGATGGAACCGTTCTTCCACGGCTACGGCCACACGGTCGGCAACGCTCTTCGCCGAGTGCTGCTCTCGTCCCTTCAGGGCGCTGCGGTCATCGCCGTGAAGATCAAAGGCGCGTCGCATGAGTTCCAGGCTATCCCGAACGTCAAAGAAGACGTCCTCGAGATCATCCTGAATCTCAAGCAGCTCCGCCTGAAGGTCTACTCCGACGAGCCGGTCAAGCTGACGCTTCACGCCAAGGGCGAGAAGAAAGTCACCGGCAAAGACATCATGGCGAACTCCGACGTCGAAGTCGCCAACCCGAATCTCCACATCGCGACGCTCACCGACAAGTCGGGCGAGCTCGAAATGGAGATCACCGTGGCCAAGGGCCGCGGCTACGTCCCGACCGAAGAGCGCGGCAAGGATAAGGCTGAACTCGGCACGATCGCCATCGACGCCCTCTATAGCCCGATCCGCTCGGTCGGTTACAAGGTGGACGACGTCCGTGTCGGCCAGGTCACCAACTACGATCGCCTCACGCTCACGATCGAAACGGACGGCACGGTGGACGCCGACGAGGCTGTCCGCTCGTCCGCCAAGATCCTGATCGACCACTTCGCCCTCTTGACCGCCATCGCCTCCGGCGAAGCCCCGGCCAAAGCCGAAGGATCCGAAGAAGACGCCGAAGAAACCGAAGAAGGGGATTCCGAAACCTCCGCCGACGGAGAAGAGAAGCCGAAAAAGAAAAAGGCTTCCAAAAAGAAATAAGTATGCGCCATCGCGTTAAAGGAGCCATCTTGAGCCGAACGAAAGGGCCGCGCACTGCGCTGCTCCGCAATTTGGCGACCTCCGTCGTCTTGTACGAGAAGGTCAGGACCACCAAGGCCAAGGCGAAATTCGTCCGCCCGCTGGTCGAGAAGGCGATCACGATCGGCCGTGTCGGAACGCTCGCGTCCCGCCGCCAGCTGCATACGATGTTCACCCTCGAGAACGCGATCAAGAAGATCGTCGAGGAGCTCGGTCCGAAATACAAAGGCCGCAACGGCGGCTATACCCGCATCACGCCTCTCAAGCGCCGTGAAGGCGACGCCGCAGAGATGGTCATGATTGAACTCGTTTGATATGCCGAGCACTCCCATCAACCGCAAAGCCGTCGAGATCGACGCCGCCGGCCAGTCCGTCGGACGTCTGGCGACCCAAATCGCCCGCATTTTGATCGGCAAACATAAGCCGACCTACACGCCCAACGTCGACGGCGGCGACACCGTCCGCGTCAAGAACGCGCACAAGCTCGTCCTGACCGGCAACAAGACGGAATCGAAGCTCTACTACCACTACTCGCAGTATCCGGGCGGCATGAAGACGCGCGCGGCCAAAGACCTCATGGTCAAGGATCCGGGCAAAGTCCTCCGCTACGCCGTGGACCGCATGCTTCCGAAAAACACGCTGCGCGCGCGTCGCATCAAGCGCCTGACGATCATCAAATAAGCGCTATGACGACGAAGAAAGAAACCACCAAAAAGCCGACCGTCAAGCACGCCCCCAAGGCTGCCAAGGCCGATGCCCCGAAGAAGCATCACACGGCTCACGAAGCGAGCGGCAAGTACGTCTACGCGCTCGGTCGCCGCAAGCGCGGCGTCGCCATGGTCCGCATCTACCTCTCCGGTAAAGGCGTGATCACGGTCAACTCCAAGCCGATGAAGAACTACTTCCCGGTCGAGGATCTCCAGGACGCCGTCATGGTGCCCCTCAAGGCCGTCGGCATGGACGCCACGACCGACGTCGTCGCTTCCACCCACGGCGGAGGCATCCGCGGCCAGGCCGACGCCGTCAAACTCGGCATCGCCCGCGCCCTCCTCGTCCACAACCCCGACTTCCGCGCCACCCTGAAACCCCTCGGCGTCCTCACTCGCGACCCGCGCGAAAAGGAACGCAAGAAGTACGGTCTCAAGAAAGCTCGCAAGTCCCCGCAGTGGGCAAAGCGCTAACGCAAAACTCCGCCTTTCGGCGGAGTTTTCGTTTGTGTCGGTCTAGCGCAGTTGGACGAACAGTATCAGGATCGCGATGACGGCGCTGATGTTGACGGTTGAGGCGATCAGGAGGGGATAGGTGCGGCGGTGGAGGGCGTACGCGATCCAGGCGGTGCTGTTGAAAAGCATCATGAGGAAGGTCGCCAAGGAAAGACCGTCGACGCTCTGTGACTGGAAAGCACGGATGGCTTGCGGATAGAGCGCGAAACCGGAAACGAGTCCGTTCGCAAATGCGAGTCGGTCGACCCAGTGATGATGATTTTCGACGGGTGCGGGTTGGGTGGGGTTGAGCATGGCGTACTTCTACTTCAGTGTAGCATGCGTGAAATAAAAAACCTTCACGCGCGGGGCGGGAAGGCGGCGGAGGCATACGTGAGCAGGGGAGCGAGGAGCGGATCGAGCTTGTAGGCGATCTTCGTCTTGGCGGGCAGGAGCCAGAGGCGGCTGACGGAGCGTTGGATCAGCTTGCGTGTGATCAGGCTTTTGATGTCGGCTTCGAGCCCGCTCTTGATCGTGCCGCGATTCTGACGCATGACGGAGCCGTAGATGGTCTGGACTGTCTTCTTTTGGAATGCCAGATAGACGTCAACGAGCTTTTCCACGTCCGCGCGAGCCCAACCGTTTTTTTCGAGGTGCTGGAGCAAGGCTTGAAGGATCTCTTCGCTGTGCGCGGCGAAAAAGTTCATGGCGGGCCTCCGGGTGCGAAGTACTCGTCGATGATATCCAGGATGCCCTCGACCGACTCATGAATCTCGAGCTCGAGCGCGGCGTCTATGCCTTCCCGGGTCAGCATCACGCGGCCGACCGTGCGTTGCACGAATCCTTGGTTTTTGAGGATCTCGATATCGTCCTCGAGCGCTGGTTTCGTGGGATCGGGATACAACGTCTTCAGAAAGCGTTCCTGGAAGGCATCGTAGGCCTCGGTCAGCTTGTTGATATCGACGCGATCCCAATCGTTTACGTAGAGGTGCCAGAGCACCATCAGTAAGAGTTTTTCGCCGCCTGTCGCGTAGCTGGGTGGCATGCGCACCTCCGTCTCGAGGGTAACGCCGAATTCATGTCTTCGTCAAGGTTGATTTTTCCCGAGATTTAAGAGAAAATAAGGCCGATATGTCCGTGGCTCGGAACACCGCCAGCCTACTCGTTGCCTCGGTCCTCCAGAAGGTCCTGGCCTTTGCGTACTTCGCGGTCATTGCCCGCTTGGCCGGCGTCGAGGATACGGGGATCTATTTCTTCGCGCTCTCGTGGACGTTGATGTTTTCGATCATCACGGACCTCGGTCTGACATCCGTCTTGATCCGCGAAATAGCTCGTGATCGCGCTCGCGCGGAAACGACTTTGAACCAAGTCTTGTCGCTCAAGGCGCCGCTGATTGCGCTCGGTATGGCGGTCTCGATCGCGGCCGCGTATCTGACCGGTACTAGGGGAGACACGCTTCTCATGGTCGCGCTCGGTTCCTGCGTGCTCGCGTTCGATGCGATTTCCATTACGTTCTACGGCGTGTTGCGCGGGCATCACGTGCTGGCCTACGAAGGCGTCGGTCTCGTGATCGGCCAGTTGATCACGCTTGTGATCGGCGGTTTCCTGCTCGCCACGCACGCGCCGCTCTGGCTTCTCATGTGCGCGATCCTTGCCGGAAGTTTCTGGAACGCTGTCGCGTCGTTCGTCGTCGTGCGCATGAAGCTCGGCATCCGTCCGCGCTTCTCGTGGAACCGCGCGCTGGCGCTCACGATCATGAAAACGGCCATCCCATTCGGTCTGGCCGGCGCGTTCGTAAAAATCTACACCAACGTTGACGTCGTGCTGCTCACCAAGCTGGCGGGCACGACCGCGGCCGGTCTCTACAGTGTGCCGTACAAGCTCACGTTCGCGTTCCAATTCATTCCGATGGCTTTCACCGCGGCGCTCTTCCCGGCCATGAGTCGCGCCTACGCGGAAGACAAAACCAAGCTCGGCGACCTGCTCTACAAGGCGCTCTGGGCGCTTTCGATCATCGTAGCGCCGATCATTGCGGGACTCGTCGCGCTCGGGCCGGAAATCGTGCACACGATCTACGGCGACGCCTACGCGGCTTCGATCCTGCCGACGCAATGGCTCGTCTTCACGTTGATCTTCATCTTCCTGGATTTCCCGATCGGCTCGCTCCTGAACGGCTCCGACCGGCAAGCGACGCAAACGATGCTCATGGGTATCGCCATGGTGGTTTCGCTCGTCTTGAACCTCGTCCTCATTCCGATTCTTGGCGTGATGGGCGCGGTCGTCGCTTCGGTCGTCAGCCACGCGGTCTTGATGTTCGGAGGTTTGATCGCGATCAACAGATTCTTAGACTGGCCGCGTCTTAAATTTTTGAGCCTCTCCGTGCGCGTGACCATGGCTGCAACGGCGATGGGCGCGACGGTCTGGATCGCCAAGACGCATCTGCCGTTCATCGCTTCGATCGTGCTCGGAGCCTTGGCTTACACACTGTTTTCTTTCGTCTTCCGAACCGTTTCCATGACCGATCTGCGCGACCTCGCCTCGCGCGTCTTGAAACGCGCGGTATGAAGATTCTTCTCGTCACCTACGAGTATCCGCCGGATCTCGGCGGCGTTGCCAATTATCTTGGTGGTTTGTTCGGCGCGATTCCGGACGTGCAAGTGCTCAAGCTCGCGCAGCCGAAACTGCCGTTCGCCTGGCTTTTGGATCTGCCGAAGGTGTGGCGCGCCTCCAAGAAAGCCGATGTTGTCGTCGTGTCGCACCTCTTGCCGCTCGGCACGGCCATGATGCTTCTCGGCAAGCCGTATGCCGTCATCGTGCACGGTCTGGACCTCCGTTTGGCGCGACGCAAGAAAGCTCTGGCTTCACGCGTCTTAAGGAAGGCGAAGCTCGTGGTCGCCAACAGCCGCGCGACCGCGTCCGAGCTTCCGTCGTTCGGCATCCCGGCAGAACGCGCGCTCGTGCTGACGCCGGCCATCGACGCCGCCTGGGAAACATTTGATGCAGAGTCAGGAACGCACGGCATGCAAAAAACGATCCTCGCCGTCGGACGCTTCGTATCGCGCAAAGGCTTCGACCGATTAATCCGTCTTCTGCCGACGCTGCGCGAACGTTGCGGTGACACGATGCTCATTTTGGCCGGCGCGGGACCGGAAGAGGCGAGTCTGCACGAAGTAGCCAAGAAGGCCGGCGTCGAAGCGCACGTCAAATTCTTGATCGCGCCGGATCGCCCGACCTTGGCCGCGCACTATTGGGCTTGCGACGTCTTTGCTCTGCCTGCGCGCGAATCGAAAGACGATGTTGAGGGTTTCGGTATCGTTTTCCTCGAAGCCGCGCACTTCGGCAAACCGGTCGTCGCCATGCGCACCGGCGGCACGCCGGAAGCGGTCGAAGACGGCGTGACGGGTCTCTTGGCTGATCCGAAGTCCGACGGTGATTTTCTCGAAAAACTCGCGAGCCTGTTGAACGATCCGGAAAAAGCGAAGCGCTTCGGGCAGGCCGGGCGCGAACGCGTGCTTCGCGATTTCCGCTGGCAGGATCGGACGAAGGCGCTGCTCGCCAAACTGACATGAAAAAAATCTCCGTCATCATTCCCTGCTACAACCACGCCTCCACCATCGCCCGATGCCTGGAGAGCGTGTTCGCGCAGACGTATACACCAATTGAAGTCATCGTGGTCGACGACGGTTCCACGGATCGTCTCGAAACGGCGCTTGCGTCTTTTTTGAGCCGCATCACCTTCGTGCGTCAGGAAAATAAAGGTGGACCGGCCGCGCGGAATCACGGCTTCCGTGAATCGACCGGCGATCTTGTCATGTTCTGCGACGCAGACGCGCAACTCCGTCCTGATGCGCTCGCGACCATGGCAAGCGCGCTCGACGCGCATCCGGAAGCTGCTTACGCCTACGCGTCGTTTAAGTTCGGTTGGAAAACATTTCCGCTCGGCCCGTTCGATCCCGCGCGCCTCAAGAAACACAATTACATCCATACCGGCTCGCTCGTGCGCCGTGAGAAATTCTCGGGCTTTGATGAATCGCTCAAGCGCTTTCAGGATTGGGACCTTTGGCTTACCATGATGGAAAGGGGAGACATCGGCGTCTGGGTGCCGGAAGTGCTGATGCGCGTGCAGGTCTCTTCTACGCGCGGCGGCATCTCGAACTGGATGCCGAAATTCGTCTACCGCATTCCGTGGAATCTTCTCGGTTGGAAACCGAAGCGGATGATCGCGTACGAAGAAGCAGCCGCGATTATCCGACACAAGCATCATCTCGCATGAGCCGCAGAGCCGACCTCTCGATTATCACCGTGAATTGGAAAGTCGCCGATCTGGTCGGCGAATTGTTGGGTTCGCTCGATTCGAACAAAGACGATCTCGCGCTCGAGATCTTCGTCGTCGACAACGATTCGAACGACAATCTGGAAGACGTCATCGCGAAGTTCAAAAACCGCTCCGGCATCCCGATTTCGCTGATCCGGAACAGCACGAACATGGGCTTCGCTGCGGCCAACAATATCGCGATCCGCCGCGCTTCCGGCCGCTACGTCGCTCTTCTCAATCCCGATGCCCGCGCGACGCACGGAAGCCTCAAAGCCATGGTCTCCTGGATGGACGCGCATCCGGATGCCGGTATCGTTGGGCCGAAACTTTTGAATCTCGACGGCTCGCATCAGGCCTCAGTACGGCGCTTCCCGTCGCTTGCGGATCAAGCCTTGATCCTGCTCAAGCTCCAGCATGTCTGGCCGGACGCGCCTGCGTTCAAAAGGTATTTGGGGAAGGACGTGGACTACGCGAAAGAGCAGGACGTTGATCAGGTTATGGGCGCGGCGTTTTTCGTGCGGCAAGACGTTTTCAAAAAAATCGGTCTGCTCGATGAAGCGTTCTTCATCTGGTTCGAGGAAGTTGATTTTTGCAAGCGCGCCAAGAATGCGGGTTTCCGGGTGGTCTACACGCCGGTTGCCTCATTCATCCACCACGGCGGCGCGAGCTTCGCCAAAGCGATGACACTGAAGAAGCAACGTTACTTCACAAACAGCATGCGGACGTATTTCTCCAAGCACCGCGGCGGTTGGACGACGATTGTCCTGGCGGTGCCGATGCTCTTCGGACTCGCGGCCGCCGCGTTTTTTTCCCTATGGACATCCGCATTCCGAAAGCATTGAAAACGCGCCTCCCGCTTCTCGTCTTCCTGTGCTCTGGAGCGCTGGAGCTTTTGTCGTATTGGGGTTGGCACGCACAGGAAATCCGTGTCGCCGTGCTGGCGATGCTCGTCATCGGCGCGATTGTCCTGGCTTGTCTCGATCTGCGCTGGCTTTTCGCGCTCGTCTTGATCGAAGCGGTCATCGGCAGCCACGGGCGGTTGTTTTTTGCCGACGTCGGCGGTCTGTCGGTTTCGCTCCGCATGGCACTCTTCGCGACGCTCGCGCTCGGTTGGATCATCCACGCCGCTCGCGGCTGCGCGCGCATCCTGCACTTCCGCCACGCGCATGCGTCGGGACCGCTCCTGCTTCTTATCGGCGCCGTCACACTGGCCGTCTTCCGCGGATTGTCGATGGGCGCTTCTCCAGTGGAAATTTTCAACGATGCCAACGGCTACGCGTTCCTGCTGCTCATCCCGATCGGACTCGACCTCTTCGCTGACCGCGCGTCGTTTGCCTGGCTTCTGCGCGCCACGACCGGCGCCGTCGCCTGGCTCGCCACAAAAAGCGTTCTCTTGCTGTATCTTTTTTCGCACGCATTTCCCGGCGCGTTCCTGCTTGATATTTTCAAATGGCAGCGCAAATTCGGGCTGACGGAAATCACGCATCTCTCCGGCGGCGCGGTGCGCGTCTTCGCAGCGTCCGACGTGCTGTTGCTTCCCGCACTCTTCCTCGGCGCTTTCATGGCCTGGGAATACCGCCGCCGCTCGACGCTGCTTTGGACGGCGCTGGCCGCCGCCGCGTTTCTCCTTAGCTTATCGCGCAGCTTCTGGCTCGGTGCGGCCGTCGCGACGGCGTTCATGCTGCCGGTCTTCGTACGTTTTGAAATCGTTCCGCTCGCGAGCCTGGGTCGTCTGACGAAAGTCGCATTTTCAGCCGTTGCGCTGGGCGCGTTGCTGCTTGTGGCCACCGTACTCTTTCCGTTGCCGAAACCCGCGCAGAACGCCGCTGCCTGGAGCGCGTACGGTAGCCGTCTCCTCGATGCCTCTGACGCCGCCGTTTCAAGCCGCTGGAATATGCTCGCGCCGCTGCAGAGTGGCATCGGTGCTTCGCCACTCATCGGTTCCGGCTTCGGCGCCCAAATCACATATCAATCCGATGATCCGCGCATGCATGATCTCCATCCCGGAGGCTTGGTGACGACGGGCGCGATCGAATGGCAGTATCTCGAGATCTGGCTGAAGATGGGCCTGCTCGGCGTCGCGGCGATCATCTGGCTGTGGTGGCGTATCGGACTGTTCTTCTGGAAAACACTCGAGACGGCCCAAGGATCGGACCGTCTCGTGGCTGCGGGCCTCATGTTGTCGTTCCTGGCGTTCATTGTCGCCAATATTTTCACGCCGTATCTCAATCATCCGCTCGGCTGGGTGTTCCTGACCATCGTGATCGTCGGCTTGCATGCCGCACAAGAACACGGACCGCCGGAACATCACGAACGGCCTAGGCCAGTACGGCTCCGATAAAATCCGGGTGGCCGTTCACGAAGGCCTTGGCGTCCATTTCGCTTTTGCCTTCCGGTTGGATGGAGATCAGCTGCAAAGACCCTTTGCCGCAGTTCACCCCGACGGTGCCGTCGGCGAGTTTGCAAATGACGGAAGTTTTTCCGTGTGCGTCGCATGGCGTGGTCGGATGCAGGACGGCCGTTTTTTTGATCGTGAGTTTCACTGGCTTGTCCTTTCGCGTCCAAACCGTGAAGGCTTCGGGCCACGGCTGCATGGCGCGCACGAAGCGCTCGAGTTCCTCGGCGGATTTTGACCAGTCGATCCGGCCGTCTTCGCGGGAGAGGATGCCGCTGTAACTCGCTTTCGAATGGTCCTGGGCTTTGGGGACGAGCGTGCCGGAAAAATACGCTTTAAGCGTCGGCACGATCAAGTCGGCGCCAAGTTTTGAAAGTTTCGTCAGCAGCGTTTCGGTCGTGTCCTCGTCGGAAATCGGCATGCGTGCGACATCGAGGATCGGGCCTTCATCCATTTTTTCGTCCATGACCATGATCGTCACGCCGGTTTCTTTTTCTCCGGCGGCGATGGCGGCCGAAATCGGCGAGGCGCCTCGATAGTCCGGCAGGATCGAGGCGTGCACGTTCACGCCGCCGAATGACGGGATCTCGAGCAGCGCCTTCGGGAGAATTTTTCCGTATGAAACAACGACGAACGCGTCGGCTCCGAGTTTTTTGAAATGTGCGAGCGCTTCTTCGCCGCGGACGGATTCCGGTTGGTAGACCGGGAGGCTGAGCGTCTCGGCGGCGCGTTTGACGGCCGGGGCAGTCAGGATTTTTTTACGTCCGACGGGGCGGTCCGGCTGCGTGACGACTTCGAGAATCGAAAAATCCCCGTCGGCGGCCAGGCGCTGAAGAACGGGGACGGCGAAA
>CAYFZV010000004.1:0-21763 GCA_964347735.1 uncultured Gammaproteobacteria bacterium | reverse complement strand
AGTGATCATCAAGCAGATGTTCTCGCGCGTCTACGTGAAGGAAGCCGGCGACACCGAGCTGCTTCCGGGCGAGACGGTCGAGCGCGCCGTGTTCGAAGAAGAGAACGCGCGCATCAAGACCTTGAAGAAGACGCCGGCCGACGCCGACGAACTCTTCCTGGGTATCACCAAAGTGTCGCTCTCGACGGAAAGCTTCCTCTCGGCCGCTTCCTTCCAGGAAACCGCCAAGGTGCTCATCAACGCCGCCGTCTCCGGCAAGCTCGACAAGCTCGAAGGTCTCAAGGAAAACGTCATCATCGGCCGCCTCATTCCGGCAGGTACGGGCTTCCACAAGCCCGGCGAACTGCCCATCGCCGCCGACCAGATCACGTCCCCCGGCCTCGACTACCGAGCGTAACAGCAAGGAAAAACGCCTCATTCTGGGGCGTTTTTCTATTGACAAAAAGCCTTTTTTGGAGTGTGATGGCGGAAGTTCTTTTAAGGGGGGTAACCGTGCCGCATCGAGCCAAGTTCCAGACGTTGAGCGACCGTCGTGCCGCCTGCAAGCACCGGCAGCTGATCTCGCTGATCCTCACAGACGTTACTCGCGTGATCGTCGGCGGGAGACGTTTCTGCTTGTTCTGTGGTGAGATGGAAGAAATCTCGAAAAAGAAGCATGATTTCACTGTCCTGGTAAGTTTCGATCTCGTTCGTAAGGAGTATTACGAGAAAAAGCTCGAGTACGAAGAAGCGGTCGCTTTCTATATGGAGCGTCTGCACGTGCGCGGACTCTTCAAGGAGTTCGACGCCAAGGGCAACTGGCTCGGCGACGACGATCCGCACATCGTGCGCGGGGAGGATTGAGCATGGCGAGGCGTCAAACGCGTCGCAAGCTCATCCGCTCGATTCGGAAGCTCAATACCCGCTTTCGCAAGATGCGGAGTCAGAAGCAATCCTTGCTCGAGAAGCTGTGGGCGACGTGCTTTCACACCCAGGCATTTGAAACTGGTGGTACAGACGGCGGTCCGCTTTCAATCCCCGGTGGTCCCGCCCGCTTCTGTCCGGCCTGCGGCTACGAAGAGCATCCGACGCCCGTCAAAAAGCTGTATCGGAAGCTGCGCCACTCGGATATCCTGCCCACGCGCGATCATAACGACTACATCGCATGGCGCACGCGGTTGGAAAAATCGCTCGGCATCAACCTCTGACCTTGTCGGAGGTTTTTCTTTTTGCTAGGGTCAAGCCGGAGGAGATGACGCATGTCCATTCAAGCCTTTCAGAGGCACTATCGATCTTTTCGCTTGGATCGAGCAGCCGACGCGGCCATGACGGAGCGCGCCGCCGCCGAAGGCATCACGAAAGGGATGCTGCTCCGCCGCTACGTGAGGGAAGGCTTGAGACCATCGACAGGAGAGCCACAACCCGAGGTGATTCCGGCTCGTGGAAAACCGTTTATTCGGCGCGCTTACGAGCTCGAAGACGACCTGTGCGGGAAACTTGCAAGTCGCGCGTCGTTCGAAGGCGTGAGCCAAAATGAGATGTTCCGTCGGTTCATTGATGAGGGACTCGCTCGTCCACCGAAACCGCAGGCCGTGACGCGGCTCTACGAGCTCTCCTTCCTCAAGGAAAGTCATGCGGTGCTCCTGCGCGAAGCCGAAGAGGTCATCAAGCGCGCTCTCGAGCCTGTCGAGCGGATCAAGAAAGAGATCGCGGAACAGATGGAGGCGCTGCGGGCATGCTGTACGCCTGAAGAATTCCAGCGCATCGAAACGGAATTCAGGGCATTCATCGACGACCGCTAGAAGCGGTCTTTTTCGTTGACGTTTTGGCCTTATTTTGGGATACTCGGCGTACGAAAATCACACCTATGGGACGCCATTGGCAAAATATCAAACTCGGCAAAGGCAAGGCGGATGCGCAGCGCGCCGCTAAATTTACGCAGCTCGGCCGCGCCATTACGATGGCGGCCAGGGAAAAAGGGGGAGACCCGGACATGAATGCCAAGCTCTACACGGCCATCGAAAAGGCCAAAGAGGCATTCATGCCGAAGGACAACATCGAACGCGCCATCAAGAAGGGAACGGGCGAATTGGATTCCGCGGCGCTTGAAGAATTGATCTATGAAGGCTACGGCCCCGGCGGCGCCGCGCTCTTGATCGAAACCGTCACCGACAATCGCACGCGCACCGTTTCGAATATCAAGAATTACTTGAGCAAGAATGGCGGCAATCTCGGTGCGACCGGTTCGGTTGCCTGGATGTTCGAACGCAAAGGCGTGATCGCCATCTCGGCTGAAGCGCTCGAGGGCAAGGACGAGGATGATGTCGAATTGAAGCTGATCGAAGCCGGAGCCGAAGACATCAAGCGCGCCAAGGAGGGTTGGACCGTCGTCACGTCCTGGTCCGATCTGGGCGATGTGAAAACGAAGATCGAAACGGCGGGCTTCAAGGCTGCCTCGGCGGAAATCGAATACGTCGCTAAAGAAAACATGAGCGTCTCCGAAGAGCACAAGCAGGAGCTGTCAGATCTCCTCGACGCGCTTGAGGAAGACGAAGACGTCAAAGCGGTTCATTCCAACGTCGAGCTATGATCGTTCTCGGGATCGATCCTGGCACCGCGAGGCTCGGCTACGGCTTCATCCGCAAGGACGGGGCCAAGCTGATTCACCTCGCGCATGGTTGCCTGGAAACGCCGAAGATGATGCCTCAGTCCGAGCGCCTTTCATTTCTGCATCGCGCGCTAACGGAGTTGATCGCGAAACATCAACCGGAACTCGTCGGCGTCGAGAAATTGTTTTTCCAGAAGAACGTCACCAATGCGATGACGGTCAGTGAAGCGCGCGGCGTAGCGCTGCTGGCGCTCCAGGAAGCGAACGTCGTGATCGCCGAGTACACGCCGATGCAAGTGAAGCTTGCGGCCACCGGCTATGGGGGAGCGGACAAGCGGCAAGTGCAGGATATGGTCAAGCGCCTCTTCCTTCTGAAGGAAATTCCGAAGCCCGACGACGCGGCCGATGCCCTGGCGATCGCCTATTGCGCGGCAGTGTCCGTTCCTGGTAAAAGAAGGTAAGCGCGGGCGTAGCTCAATGGTAGAGCTCCAGTTTTCCAAACTGGCCACGACGGTTCGATTCCGTTCGCCCGCTCCAGAAAAATACCCACCGAACGGTGGGTATTTTTCTTATGCCGCTTTTTCGTGCGCGTCCCGCTCGTCGAGGCGCTGCTGGATGCGGGTCAGGTTTTCTTCCGTCAGCTCGTCGTTCACCATGTCGCGAAAGGCGTCGTCGGTTTGATACATCTTGCGGAAGCGCGCGGCATAGCGCTCGACCCAATCGCGCTCGCCGGCGGGATCCCGGCTGATCAATTTCGCCTGCGCCAAAAGGTCATGGTTCTTTTCGCGCGTATTGCGCATCTCCGGCGCGAGATCAGGATGGAAGTTCATATGCATTGATGGTTGGTATAGGTCCGCACCTTCGGCTGGTCGGGGTGGTGGGGATTGAACCCACGGCCTCCTGCTCCCAAAGCAGGCGCGCTACCGCTGCGCCACACCCCGCCCCGCCGAATGCGCGGACACACGAATCTCCAGCCAGCTTGCCTGAATCGTCTGAAATTGGAAAGTGGCACGCTGTCCAAAAGAAAAATCCCATCGTTTGATGGGACCTTTCTGGTGCCGGGGGCGAGAATCGAACTCGCTACGCAAGGCTCTTCAGGCCTTCGCTCTACCGATGAGCTACCCCGGCGCGTCGCTACCTGACACGCTGCCGGTCGCGCAGGCTGAGCCCGCGCTCCCTATCGCGTGTCAGTCGCTCCTTTCTTCGCGCTTCGCTTGATCTAAGCACTGACCACTTCCTCTCACGGGGCGGTGTCGATGTGGTTTTCGCCCATGGAGCGGCGGCGGACTTCGTTGACGACTTTGCTCAACACCATGAAGGTGAAGAACACGAGCAGTGTGCCGGCGATCGCTTCGACGTAGAGGCCCATGCCGATCGCGGTGCCGACGGCGGCGACGACCCAGAGGGTCGCGGCGGTCGTGAGGCCAACGACGGAGGAACGGTCTTTTTCAAACAGGATGGTGCCGGCGCCCAGGAAACCGATGCCCGTGACGATCTGTGCGGCGATGCGCGTCGGATCGATCGATTGCAGGGTGGGGAACAGGTCGAGGGCGCGGATCGAAACCAGGGTGAACAGGCACGAGCCCATGCCGACCATGACGTTCGTGCGCAGTCCCGCCGGCTTGCGGTGGAACTCGCGCTCGATGCCGACCAGGGCCGAAAGGACCGTGGCCAGGACGAGGCGAACAATGACGTCGTGTTCGGTAAGATGCGTGACGGCTCCCGTAAGAATCATTGGATGCGTTATTGGCGTGGTGGACGCGGATGGAGTCGAACCATCGACCTTCACATTATCAGTGTGACGCTCTAACCAACTGAGCTACGCGTCCCCTTGAGGGAACAGGGAAAATGTAACAAAGTGCCGTGGTTTTGACAAGGGGAGGGGGCTGGAAGAAACCCCGTAAAGAAAGGGGAATACGCAAAAAGCGCCTTTCGGCGCTCTTTGGCGTCTTTTACAATCTGATCGTGAGAAGTTCACCGGAACAACGTCAGTCCCGGAGTGCTTTGCTTCCAACATTCGCTGGAAGTTTGCTCGACCTTGCGGTACGAGCCACCTCGATTTGCATCGAGGCCGACTTGGGATTGGCCAGAATATTTCATCATGGCAATACTCCCTAGAAAGGAGGTGATCCATCCCCAGCTTCCGCTAGGGATGCCTTGTTACGACTTCGCCCCTATCATCGACCCTACCTTGGTGACCCCAAAGGGCCGCGTCAGGTATTGCCGACTCTCTTGGCGTGACGGGCGGTGAGTACAAGACCCGAGAACGTATTCAACGCCGTATAGCTGACCGGCGTTTACTAGCGATTCCAGCTTCACGAAGTCGAGTTGCAGACTTCGATCCGAACTGAGATTGGCTTTGGTGGGATTAGCTCCGTCTTGCGACTTGGCTGCCCATTGTACCAACCATTGTAACACGTGTGTAGCCCAGGACGTAAGGGCCATGCTGATTTGACGTCATCCCCGCCTTCCTCCTCGTTGACCGAGGCAGTCTGTTGTGAAATTACAACACAACACAGGGGTTGCGCTCGTTACCCCACTTAAGGGTACACCTCACGGCACGAGCTGACGACAACCATGCAGCACCTGTCATAGGATCCGATTTAACGGTCCATCCCGTTTTCACAGGATATACTCCTACAATTTCAAGCCCTGGTAAGGTTCTTCGTTTACCGTCGAATTAAACCACATGTTCCACCGCTTGTGCGGGTCCCCGTCTATTCCTTTGAGTTTTAGTCTTGCGACCGTACTCCCCAGGCGGTGTGCTTAACGCGTTAGCTTTTTTTGACGACACTGAAAGGGTCGATACTTTCAATATCCAGCACACATCGTTTAGGGCGTGGACTACAAGGGTATCTAATCCTTTTCGCTCCCCACGCTTTCGTCCATGAGTGTCAGGACCGTTCCAGTAAGCTGCTTTCGCCTTTGGTGTTCTTACAGATATAAACGCATTTTACCGCTACACCTGTAATTCCGCTTACCTCTACTGGCCTCAAGTTCATCAGTATCATGGGCAGTTACGGGGTTGAGCCCCGGGATTTGACCTATGACTTAATAAACCACCTGCGGACGCTTTACGCCCAATAAATCCGGATAACGCTTGAGGTCTCTGTATTACCGCTGCTGCTGGCACAGAGTTAGCAACCTCTTATTCATTTGGTACCGTCAGTTTGCACTTCTTCCCAAATAAAAGCGGTTTACAGGCCGAAGCCCTTCATCCCGCACGCGGCGTCGCTCCCTCAGGCTTTCGCCCATTGGGGAAGATTCTCGACTGCAGCCTCCCGTAGGAGTGTGGACAGTGTCTCAGTTCCACTGAGGCAGGTCGCGCTCTCACGCCTGCTACTCGTCATAGCCTTGGTGAGCCATTACCTCACCAACTAGCTGATAAGCCATAAGCCCCTCTCGAAGCGCCTTTTGGGCTTTCCTTCTCGGACATCATCCGAGAATCACGTCCGGTATTAGCGGTCCTTTCGGACCGTTATCCCGAACTTCGAGGCAGGTTACTAATGTGTTACTCACCCGTTTGCCACTAACCACTACATTCATTGCTGAATCCAGTAGTCCGTTCGACTTGCATGCCTTAGACACGCCGCCAGCGTTCATCCTGAGCCAGGATCAAACTCTCAATATAGTACTCCGTGTCCTGGCGGACATCGGAGCCTCTGTCATTGGAATTGACGTTGCTCTACCTGTCCTTTTGGACAGATGTGGATTCCTTCTCACGATCAGATTGTCAAAGACTTCGCACATCATAGGGAAGCCCTTTTTTGTTGTCAAATCCCCGTCTTTGCGGGGATTTGCCGGGTCGTTCCTTGTGACGATGGGCGTACTATACAGGAGCGAAAAAAGGGTGTCAAGAGCCGAGTCCAGGAGGTTGAAATGATACTAAAACAAGGTAAAATAAGGGGAAATGGAGATTGTAAGAAATCAGCCGGATCTGCGTCTCCATGCATGCCTAACATCACTCATAACGGGTTCGGCCCCCATATTCGGCCGAAAGTGAGGATATGCAACTCAAGAAGCATCATACGATCAAAAAGCAGCTCGCAGTCGGTGCCGTGACGGCAGTCATGCTGTTCACGTCCTTGCCGGCACTGGCTTCGGACGGCCTCGGTCTCGGGCTCGAGTCCCGCGGCGCACGCTTGAACGCGCATCTCGGACTTGGAGCCGACATCCGTGGGCTCAAAGGAGAGATCAAGGAAGAGCTCAAGGAGGTTCGCAAGGAACTCAAAGCCTCGATCAAGAGCGAAAAGGTGAAGACGACCGCGAGTGCGACGGCTTCCATCGAAGTCACGGACCGCAAGCGCTGCAAGAAAGAAGCGCAGACCGATTACCGCGCGGCGCTTGATAAGGCGCACGACGAACGCGACGTGGAATTCAAGAAAGCGCAGCAAGCGTATCTCGCGGCCCTCAAGTCCGCGCGCGACGTCTTCCATGCCTCGATCGGCGTGACCGTCTCGGCCTCCGGTACGCCGAGCGGCAGCTCTGCTACGACCAGCGCCGAGGTCAAAGCGAACGCGCGCAAGACCTATCAGCAATCCGTGAAGAAAGCGCAGCAGGATTTCAAGGCAGCGAAGAAGAAAGTCTCCGCCACCTACCACACGGAAGCGGAAGTAGCGCGTAAAGCATACGAAGTCGACAGGAAGGCTTGCAAGAACTAGACTCACCCCCTACCCCCTCTCTTTCAGAGAGGGGGTTTTGGTTTTACCTACGTCATCCCGTGTACACATGTCATCCTGAGCGCAGCGAAGGATCCGCTTTCTTCGTTCGGAAATAAAACAGATCCTTCACGTTGTTCAGGATGACAAGTGTATTGACGCCAGTCTCTTCATGGCGTAAGGTCACACGTTCTTTACAAACGAAGTGTCGAGAAAGAAAGGGTGCGACATGTCTAAAAAGCGTGCTCCTAAGGAGATTCCATCCGGGTGCGGCTATGACCTCGACTATGAGCCGAGAGGTTTTGCCGAGCAGCAACAGTCTCTGCGCAGGCTCTTTCCAGACCTCCGCCCAGGCTACGAGGAACTGACGCATCCTGAATACCCTCTTCCTAAAGGCGCGGAAAGCTATTTCGCCATTCCGCGTTGGGAGAAGCTCGCTCGGAGCTATGGTCAAGCGGTACAGAAGCTTCTCAAGCTTTTGGAGAAGAGGATGCGGAAGGGGTTGTTCAACGCTGACATTCAGTTGGGACCATCCCATCTTCGGCAGCACGATCGTACCCAGGCCTTTTTTCAGAAGATCAGCGAGGATCAACAAGGTAGTGATATCCTTGTCATCCCTGCACAGTTCGGGCGTCGTCACCGGAACAATTCTGCTAAAGGGGTTCGTGAAAGAATGGTACCTTCTGAGTTTGGTCTCGGTATTTTTGCCGTGGGCATCATGCTGCTGACCCATCCAGATCGCATCTTTGACGCAAAGGGCCTCGGCATCAATTGCATCGGCGACGTATGCTTTGAAGAATTCGATGACGCTACCCCGGATGTTCCGCAGTTTATGTTTGCTACACCCGACAAGCTCGGCGGATATAACCATCTCCTCGATCTCGGCACTTCCTACATAACTGACGAACGATCTCGGCACCTTGGGTCCGCGACCGGGTTCGTTCTACCCCAGTTTCCCCCTTCCTCATCTGCTTGAACCGAAAAGGTTACCCGCGTAGGTAACCTTCTTTTATTTCTTGGTGCGTTTGGAATGTTTCGCTCGCCATTCGCCGATCTTCTTGTGGTCGCCGGAGAGCAGGATGGGCGGGACTTTCCAATGCGTGCCTTTCTTGGGGGAGAAGTCTTCGGGACGGGTGTAGTGCGGGTGTTCGATGAAGCCTTCGGTGGAATGCGACTCTTCGACGATCGAGGCTTCTTTGCCCACGACGCCGGGGACGAGGCGAGAGACGGCGTCGAGGATCGTCATGGCGGGAAGTTCGCCGCCGGTCAGGACGTAGTCGCCGACGGAGATTTCTTCATCGACGAGATGATCGGTGACGCGCTGATCGATGCCTTCGTAGCGGCCGCACAGGAAGACGATTTGTGTGTGCTTCACGAGACGTTCGGCCACGCGCTGTGTGAAGCGTGTCCCGCGAGGGGAGAGGAGTACGACGTACGGCCTGTCCTTTTTGGCGGTTTTCACTGCCTTTAAGGCCTTCAAGGCGCCATAGATGGGTTCGACTTTCAGCAGCATGCCCGGGCCGCCGCCGAAGGGGCGGTCGTCGACTTTCTTGTGTTTGTCGGTCGCGTAGTCGCGCAGATCATGCACGCGGATATCCAAAAGCTTCCGCACTTTGGCGCGCTTGATCATGCTCTCGTCGAGATACGACGAAAACATCCCCGGAAAAATCGTCAGAATGTCGAAACGGATTGGTTTCATCGAAGTGCGCGCAGGCGTTCTGCGGTCTCGGCCGCTTTCATCTGTGCCAGCGGCGACCATTGTTTGGCCTGGGTTTCTAAATATGCGACAGCAGAAGCGATTTTTTCTTTTGCATCCTTTCCCGACTGGCCCAAGGCCAGCAAGATGTTGCCGTACGCGGTGGCGTAATCGTTTGCGGCGACGATCTCGTCCTCGAGGCCTTGGTCGCCTTGGGCTTGGTCCGATTCGAGTTTTTCCACTTTCGCGTAGGCGCTCGCCTTCTCGGCAGAGATATCTGCCTCCAATCGAGCGAAACCTTTTTCCCGATCATCGGCCATTTCCTGATTGCCCTTCGTATACAATTCGCCCGTCGACTTGCCTTGCGGCTGCATTTTGAAGTCGCCGTGCTTGTCCTTGCTAATGAAGATGCGGTCGAAGATGCTCATAAAAGTTTAGAGAAGTTCGCGCAGACGGTTAGCGAGGTCGCTCAACATTTGATCGTGCTGGTTTTTATAGGTTGGTTCCTCGGTGCTGCTGTTCAGTTCACGTCGATGCGCATTGATGCGATCGAGCAAGGCTTCAACGCGCAGGAGCGCGCTCGGTTCGCCTTCGACGGCTTTCCAATCATTCGTCAGCTGCGGGTCTTTCATGAAGAAACCAGCGAGGGCCTCCAGCTTCGTCTCCCGCTCATCGAGCTTCTCGATCATGCCGGAGACGACGTCCTCGTTTTGCACCAGGCTTTGATGCATCTGGCTCTCCGGCGTGGTGTCGATGTGGAAGCGGTCGCCTTCGGTTCTAGGCCGTTTCATATCGACAATTCTACCATTTTTTGGGCTTAAAGTCAACCGAATGTGAAAGCAAAGGCGGAGATGCCGGGTTCGAAATGGAGTTCAAGGAGATGCTCTCCGTACGCACCGCGACCGTTCGTGAGTTCATAGAGACGCTCGTCGTCGAGCGTGACGTAGGTCCTCCCATCTTTGTCGGCGGTCACGTCGGCTCCGCGAAAGTTTTCCGGAACGGGTTTTCCGTCCAAGAGGACTTCAACGCGTTTTTTCTCTCCGCCCATCACGAGGTTGGCGATGGCCGAGGAGTAGCGGTATTCGAGTTTGGCGTTTGCACCGGAAATGGCGCGCTCATCTTCGACCGTCCAGGTTCCACCGAGGGCGAAATGATTCAGCTCGAGCGACTTCGGAAACGTGTAGACGGACGCGACATCGTTTACGACGGCCTCCGGGCTTGAGAAATCGGCCATGCGCTTGTAACCGAGATACGTTTCCGGAGAACCGATCTTTGCGAAATCGGGCTGCGCGGCTTTGGTCATCGCCATCGAAGCGTCTTGGCCCGCTTCTTTCAAGAGCGCCTGGATCGCGGCTTCGGTCTCGTCATATTCGCCTTCGCCGAAATGATAGTGGCGCAGCCGACCCTGACTGTCGAAGAGATAATGCGCTGGCCAGTAGCGGTTGCCGTAGGCGTTCCAGGTGCCGTAGTCGTTATCGAGCGCGACCGGATGGGTTACGCCGAACCGCTTAATCGCGGTCCGGACGTTTTTCTCCTCCTTTTCAAACGCGAATTCCGGCGTGTGGACGCCGATCACGACGAAGTTTTTGTCCTTGTACTTGCCGTACCACGAGGTGACGTAGGGGAGCGTGCGGATGCAGTTGATGCAGGAGTACGTCCAGAAATCGATCAGCACGACCTTGCCTTTCAGATCGGCGGTCGTGAGCGGCTGGGAATTGAGCCACGTTGAAATATCCGTGAACTCCGGCATGGCTTCGGCCAGGATTGGCAGGGCCTTTTGAGGCGCGCCGACAGTCAGCTTGGCGAGCGGACTCGGCATCGGACCGGCGTTCATCATACCTTCCATGCGCATCGAAACAACGGCGCCAGCCACGATCAAAACCAGGACGCCCACGACGATACCGATCAGAATATTCTTTTTCATAGTTACAATTTGAGGATCTCTCCGACAGGCAGGTGCGATACGAGCCAGACCTGCACGATCTGGTCGTAGCCCGTCAGGATGCCGATCGCGGCCGCCATGATCAGCAGGCCGAACGTTTTATTGAGAATCGATTGCCAGCGTCCGGCGGAACGGAGTTTTTCTTGAAGGTGCCGACTGCCATAAGCGATCGCAAGCATCGGCAGAGCGGCGCCGACGGCGTAGGCGAAGAAGAGGAGCGCGGTCGTGACGTAATCGGAGGTGCGTGCGGCCAGCGTGATGATCGTGGCGAGGATCGGCCCTGCGCACGGCGTCCAGACGAGACCGAGCGAAGCGCCGACGGCCAGACCGGAGAGTGCATCCGTTTTGATGGCGGATGATCCCGAGACGGACGTACCGAGCTTTGCGAGCATCGGCTGGATCTTGGCGGAGAGTTTTTCGTACGCCGTTTCGAAAAAGAGCGCGGCGCCGCAGAAGAAGAGGACGATGCCGGCGATCGTGCGCAGCGTGTCATTCGAGATCCCGAGGAATGTGCCGGCGGTGGCGAGGGCGGCGCCGATCACCGCGAACGAACCGATGAAGCCCGCGACGATCATGAGCGGGCGCCATTTCGAGCGTCCGCCGCTCGTCCCTAAGAGGAAGGGGAGGACCGGCAGGATGCAGGGCGCGAGCACGGTCAGTACGCCGGCGGCGATCGCTAGAAAAAAGAGAGTCATACGCACAGTCTAACATGACAAATAAAAACGACTCGTCAGCGATGACGAGTCTTACGTGGGCTTTTGCGAGGCGGGGAGAGGTACGCCTTTTGCACGTTGATATGGAAGCAGCCGTTTCCGACCTCGTCGATGACGATGATCTTGCCTTGTTTCGCCAAGGTCAGGAGACGATTGCGCAGCCAGTTTTTGGCTTTCGGATCGAGGGGAGCCCGGTTCTCATCCTTATAGTAGGCAATATCGACCGTACCGCCGGTCAGATGCGCTGACTGCTGCCAGTAGGCTTCGCCGCAGATGGCGGCCGGGTTGGAGCGACAGAGCTTTTTCTGGTAGGCGCGCGTTCTGACGAGCGAGGTCACGAGGAAGCGTTCGCCGTAGAGTCGGTGGGCTTTGCCGAGTTCCTGGTCGAGGAACGCGCGGACCCATGGTCTGGCATGGGCGTAGGCGTCCCGATTGCCGGGATCCATCGAGCCCATGCGCGTATCGAGCCGGTAGGAAGCCGTGGCCGAAACCGGCACGAGCAGCTTGCGATCGATGAACTGCTGGAGTTGTTGCAGATCATCGAAGCGGGTCAGGTCGTCGCGGTCGGCGGCGGCGTTCTGGCGCATACCGGCCGTCATACCGCCGCGCATGATCATCGGCACGCCCTTCCATGCGGAACGTTGTGCGCGGTGCGTGCGACGAGGCCGGGCATCGGCAGATAGAGTGAAAAAGAGCGCGAGGAGGATGAAAACGCGTGCGGTGTTCCCCATGACGTCACCTCGTCAGATAGAGTACAATACAGATGGATATGTTCAAGAGGCTTTTCATTCTTGTAGCGACCGTATCGTGCGCATTTGCGCCGGTCGTCTTGGCGAAAGACGCATCGCCTCTTTCGGTGAGCGAGGTACATCAAGCGGCGCAAGGCGTCGATCGCGTCTTTTCCTTTACGATCGGCAACGCGCTGGATCGGGAGGTCTCCGTCAGGGGACGGGTCGTTGTGATCAGCGTCTACGGCACCTCCTTGCCGACGTCGCTGCCCGTAGAGCGCGTTACTGTTCCGGCGCACAGTACCTCGAATGTCACGGTGCGGTGGCATGACGCGCCGATCGTCGGCCAGATGCGCGCCACAATCGTCTTGGACGAAGGCACGAGCTCCCCGTTTATCGCGTCCTATACGTACTGGCTTTTGCCGAATCCAAAAACTGCCGCAGTCTTCGCCGTCTCGATCGTGGCCGCACTGCTCCTCATCATTTTGCTGATTCGATTCATGCGGCATGCGCGCACAGGCAAGACCGATGCTCTGAAATCACAGAAACCGAACACATTCGGAATACTGCGCGGGGCCTCCAGTATGCTGGCGTACGCGGTCGAACCCGACGATACCGTCATGTCGCTTTCCAGCCGTTTCGACGTGACCTGGCAGGACCTCGTGCGGGCCAATAAGCTCAAGCCGCCGTACACGCTCGTTCCCGGCAAGACCATCCGCATTCCGCGGCACGCGCTGAAAATCAAACCGTCTCCGCCGCAGTCTTGACACGGCCAGAGAAAAGTGAAAGAATAGTTAGGTAAACTAACTATTTTTGATTTCAGCATGTCGAAAGCAGAGCGCCTCCGCAGGCTGGTCAAACTGATGTTCGCCATGAAGCGCGTTTTGCACGAGCGCCTGGGACGCAGGAATTTCCGGCTCGATCCCTCGACGCTTCCGCGCTTGGCAGTGCTCGGCTACGTCCGCGAACAGGGGAATCCGACCATGAAAGAATTGGCGGAATTCCTGCGGATCATGCCGCCGTCCGTGACGGCGCTGACCGACGGGCTGGTCGCGGCAAAATTCCTCGAACGCCACGCCGATCCAGGTGATCGCCGCAGCATCCGCGTGCGGCTCACGCCGAAAGGCAAAAAGTTCGTTGAGGAGCGTTTCCGCGCGGTGGACGGCGAGATGAGCAAGATGTTCGCCCGGCTGACGTCGAAAGAGCAAGACACACTGATCCGCTTGTTTGAAAAACTTCTCGTATGAAATTCCCCAAAATCACCTGGAAGCGCGGTCTGCTCTACGGAGGCATTCTCCTTGTCTTCGTGCTGATTGTTCGTGCCTTCGCGCAGAACGGTCCGCGCATTGAATACGACACGCAGAAAGCGGAGCGCGCCACGCTGCGCCAAACCGTAGAGGTCACGGGCGAGGTTGTCTCGTCCGCCGACGTCGATTTGAAATTCGAGAGCTCCGGCCGTCTCGTCGCGGTCGGCAAGAAAGTCGGCGACGCCGTCAAAGCCGGCGATATTTTGGCGAACCTCGATGACCGCAACGAGCGCGTACGCGTGCAAAGCGCGCAAGCGGCTTTGCTCTCCGCGCAGGCCAGTCTGGATCGCCTTCAGCACGGCGCTACGGCGGAAGATCTCCGCATCACAGAAGTCACGGTCGAGAACGCGCAGACGGCGCTCGAACAGGCCAAGCAGGCATTTACAGATGCCCAGGCTTCGAATCTAGCGGCTTTAAACAAGGCCTACGGGGATCTCGACGGCCAGATGGAAAGCCTCTATCTCAAAGCTTCCGCTGCCATGCAAGCCATGCGCAACGACGTGTTCGATGCGGCAGGCAGCTTGAAGAGCGACATTTCGTGCCCGGACTTCTCCCTTCAATCGCAAGCGCTTTCGCAATACACGTCCGCCAGCGCGGCCATGACCGCGATGGGTAAAGATATCGCGGCCTATCGCGTCGCCTCCACGCGCGCAGACAAAGACCGCCTGTCCGCCACGCTGCTTGATGAAGGTAAGACGATCCGTCTTTCGGCGCAGCTGACCAACGCGATGATGCAGGTTTCGACGCCGACCGGCAGCACAAGCGTCGCGTCCTTCGACGCGCGCAAGAGCGATGTCAAAGCGGTGTGGACGGACCTGAACGCCTCGGTGAGCGCGGCCGAATCGCAGAAACTGCACGTGGCGACGACGATTGCGACGACCGCCACTTCATCGAACGTCGCGCAACAGAACGTGAAGACGATGGAAGGCTCGCTCGCCAGCGCACAGGCCAACTTGAACCTGAAGAAAGCGCCGGCCACCACCTATGATCTCGCAGCCGCGCGCGCAAGCGTGTCGCAGGCGTCGGCTTCGCTCGGCGAGGCTTCGATCGCGCTCGACCACCGCCGCATCCGCGCGCCGTATGACGGCAACATTGCCGCGATCGTCGGACGCGTCGGCCAGACTCTCACGCCCAATGACGTCGTACTCAAGCTGCATGGTCTCGATGTCTATGAGATCGAAGCGGACGTGCCGGAAACGGATATCGCCAAGCTGCGCGTCGGCATGAAAGCTGAAATGACGCTTGACGCGTATGGCGACGACAAGGTCTTCGCCGGCGAACTCGCGACGATTGATACGGCACAGACCGTCATTCAAGACGTTGTCTATTACAAAACACGTTTCCGTTTCGTCGCGAACGAAGACGTGGTCCGTGCGGGCATGACGTCGACCGTGACTGTCGTGACGGTCGAACGCGCTGATGCGTTGATCATTCCGCAGCGCGCCGTGCGCGAGGACGAAGACGGAAAGAAATTCGTGCGCGTTCTCGAAAACGGACAGGAAGCGCGGCGCGACGTCCAGTTGGGCGTACGCGGCGATGACGGTCTCATTGAGATCCTTGGAGGTCTTTCGGGCGAGGAAGAAGTCATCCTTTCGATCCGCGAGAACGGCGAAATCAAACGCTGAAGCCATGCCGAACGGCAACACCAAGCCCATCATCCGCATCGAGGGGCTCAAGAAAAATTACGTGACGGGCGACATCGAGACCCCTGTGTTGAAGGGGGTTTCGTTCGGCATTGAAAAAGGAGAATTTGTGGCGATCATGGGGCCTTCCGGCTCGGGTAAGTCGACGCTGATGCACATTCTCGGGTTCCTCGATCATGCGACGGAAGGCCTGTACGAGTTCGAGGGCCAGGATGTGAGCCGTCTCACAGACGATGATCTCGCGCTGATGCGTCGTGATCGCGTCGGTTTCGTGTTTCAAGCGTTCTTCCTGCTGCCGGAACTTTCGGTGATCGACAACGTCAAGCTCGCGCTTGCCTATCACGATATTCCCGACCGTGAGCGCACGCAGCGCGCCGACGAAGCGATCGCCTCCGTGGGCTTGTCGCACCGGCGCGACTATTCGGTGACCCGCATTTCCGGCGGCGAAAAGCAGCGCGTGGCGATCGCGCGCGCCCTCGTTTCGAAACCGGCCGTCATCTTCGCCGACGAGCCGACCGGCAACCTCGATTCCAAATCCGGCGGCATCGTCATGGAAATTCTCGAAGACTTGAACCAGAAGGGGAACACCATCATTCTCGTCACGCACGAAAAAGAAACGGCCGAGCATGCCAGCCGCGTGCTGTCGATGCGCGACGGCGTGCTGGAAAGCGACGTTGTCGTGCAGGCCCGTAAGAGCGCCCGCGGCGGGCAGCTCAACAAGTGATATGCAGTATTTAGAAACGATCCATTCCTCAATTAAGGGACTCTTGGCGCAGAAGCTGCGCACACTGCTCACGATGCTCGGCATCATCATCGGCATCGCGTCGGTTATCCTGATGACCTCGCTCGGCAAGGGCGTTGAAGGCTTGATCCTGAACCAGCTCGAAAGCTTCGGTCATGATGCCGTCTTCATCGAGCCGGGCGGCGGCGACGGTGCGGGCCCGCCGAATTTCGCGCAGTTGAACGCCCTCAAATACGACGACTACGAAGCGATCGCGAAGCTCGACAACGTCAAAGTCGCCGCGCCGATCAAATATGTTGATGGCGCCGTAAGCCGGGCGGGCGTGAACGTGTCGCCGCAGATTATCGCGACGACCGTCGAATATGCGGCGCTGAACACGCTCGACGAAGTGCATGGGCGCTGGCTCGACGTGTCCGATGTCGATGGCGCGCTGCGTTCGGTCGTGCTCGGTTCGAAGACGGCGGAAGATTTGTTCGGCGACGATGATCCGATTGGCCAGACGATCACGATCAAGCGGAAAAGCTTCAACGTGATCGGGGTCTTGCCGAAGCGCGGCGTCCAGTTCTTCCAGGACATGGACAAGGCCGTGTATATGCCGATCACAACGTCTCGTCGCGAATTGCAGGGGGAGGATCACCTCACCTTCATCATGGCGCGCTTGACCGGCAATGCCGATTACGGCGCCGAGGACGTGCGCCTGTTGCTGCGCGATCGTCACGACATCGACAATCCGGAGGGCGATAAGAAGAAAGACGACTTCCAGGTGACGACGCAGGAGCAAGCGGCTTCGACCTTCAGCGCCATTTCTTCGGCACTCACGGTTTTCCTGTCGGCCATCGCGTCGATCTCGCTCGTCGTGGGCGGCATTGGCATCATGAACATCATGCTCGTCTCGGTGACGGAACGTACCCGCGAAATCGGCCTGCGCAAAGCGCTCGGTGCGCGCCGCCGCGACATCATGACGCAATTCCTGATCGAAGCGATCCTGCTCACCATGATCGGCGGCATCATCGGTTCGCTCTTCGGCACGCTGTTGTCCTGGCTCGGTTCGCTCGCGGCTTCGCAAGCGATCTCCGGCTGGCAGTTCGAGATCCCGCTTGGCGCCGTCGGCCTCGCCTTCGGCGTCGCGACCGGCGTCGGCCTCGTCTTCGGCCTCTACCCCGCGCGGAAAGCCTCGCGACTTGATCCCATCGAAGCTTTGAGGTACGAATAAGCGTATATGGAAGAGAAGAAGCCGCTCAAAATCACGAAAATCGTCATCGACCGCGATCTCTGCATCGGGGCGGCTTCGTGCGTCGTGATCGCGCCGGGGACGTTCCAGATGGACGAGGAGAACAAGGCGTACCTCGTCGACATCGAAGCGCATGACGCGGAGACGATTGTCATGGCGGCCGAGTCCTGCCCTACGAAAGCGATTTTCCTCTACGACGAGGAAGGAAATCAGGTCTACCCGTAATGCGTAACGTAGACATTCTCATCATCGGCGGCGGCGCGGCGGGAACGACCGCGGCGGAGACGTACCGTGTCGGAGGAGGCGAAGGCGAGGTCGTCATCGTTTCCGACGAAGCGCATCCGCTGTATTCGCGCGTGCTTTTGCCGCACGCGGCCAAGGGCAAGATCGCGCCGGAGAAAGCGTTTTTGAGGAGCGAAGCGTGGTACGCGGAAAAGAACATCGAACTGCTCAAAGGCCGTTCCGTCCTGCGCGTCGATTTCAAGCGTCGCGTCGCCGTCCTCGATGGCAATGAAGAACTTTCCTACAAAAAATTGGTGATCGCCGTCGGCGGCAAACCGCGCGCATGGCATGTGCCGGGGGCGGAGCTTTCCGGCATTTTGAAACTTCAGACGTACGAGGACGCAATCTCGCTTCGCGACGGGCTTCTTCCCGAAACGCGCGCGGCGATCGTCGGCAGCGGTTTCATCGCGATCGAATTCGCCGCTGCCTGCGCGGAAAAAGGCGCGAAGGCCGTGCTCGTGAACCGCGGTCCGCATTTTTGGACCTCGGCGCTCGGCGAGAAGATCGGCCATGCGGTACAGACGGCGCTCGAAGCCAAAGGTATTGAGGTCCGCAACAGCGAAAAGGTTTCTGCCGTCGAAGGCGACGGGCATGTTTCCGGCGTTCGGCTTTCGACGGGCGAGGTGATCCCGTGCGACCTGCTCGGTCTCGGCATCGGCGTCGAAGTACAGATGGAACCGTTCGGTGATTTGAAGGGGGAGGTCGGCCTCGTCGCGGACGCTTTTTTGAAAACGAAACACGAGAACGTCTGGGTCGCGGGCGACTGCGCCGAATACGACGACGAAGTCACGGGGCTTCGCCATGTCGTCGGCAACTGGGCGAACGCCGTCGCCCAGGGCCGTCACGTCGGCCAGGCGCTGCTCGGCAAAGAAGAAAAATTCACGATGCTGACGGGTTACAGCACGTCTGTCTTTCCGGGCGTTAACCTGATTTTCCTCGGTGAATCCCGCATGCTGCCCGAGGTGCAACGCCATGAACGTGTCATCGAAGAAGGTAAAAAGATCATCGAATTCCGCACCCTCCATGGCCGCGTGATCGGCGCGATGCTATTGAATGCCACCGACCAGCGCGCTGCGGCTGCGACGTTGATTGTCTCGGCCGTTTCCCTGATGGGACGCGAAAACGATTTGAATAATCCGTCTATACCGCTCGACACGTTTTAAGGACGATATGCGCCTCGCCGTCATCATCCCAGCGCACGACGAGGCCGCGATTCTCGAAGCGAACGCGAAGAAGGTTTGGGAATGGGGGTGGTCTGCGTTTGGCGACGGTTTCACGTTGATCCTGTCGGAGAACGGATCGCATGACAGTACGGCCTGGGTCGCGAAACTTTTGGAAAAATTGCTGCCGGGCGCGGTGGCGCTCGGTTCAAAAGAGGCCGGCAAGGGCGGCGCGATCAAGCGCGCGGCCGCGGCGGTCGAAGCCGACGTCTATCTTTTCATGGACGCGGATCTTTCAGCGGATCTCGCTTCGGCGGAAATACTCGTGCGCGCAGTCGAAGCTGGGGCGGACTGCGCAATCGGTTCGCGTCGCGCATCCGGCGCCGAAGTCCGCCGGCCGTTTGTAAGAAAATACGTCACGAGTGCGTATGCGGCCGTGGCGCAGACCGTGCTGGGTCTCGGCGTCCGTGATCCGCACTGCGGTTGCAAAGCGTTTTCCCGCCGCGTGCGCGACGAAGTTCTGCCGACGGTGCAGGACGACGGATTTTTCTTCGATTCCGAATTTTTAGCGCGGCTCCGGAAGGCCGGCATGCGCATCGAGGAGATCGGGATCCGCTGGTCGGAACGGCCGCACGCATCGGGTCCCAGCAAAGTACGTCTGTTTGCGACGGGCTTCGAATTTTTGAAAAAAGCTGCGGCGTTGCGCAAAGACCTGGGGTAAGTTACGGTTGATTCGAGGTCTTTTTACCAAGGAGGGACCATGCGTGCATGGCTTTTAACGGCTGTTGTTTTGGCCGGTTGCCTGCACGGCCCGGCCCCTGCTCTCGACCCAAAAACGACGGCGTCTGCTGATTGGCGCCGTCACATGAGCAAAGGCGAATACGTACTGGCCGCGAAGGCGGCTTGGAACGGAAAGCTCGGTCCGATGTGGATCGGTCTGACGCTCGAACGAGCGCTCGACGTCGTGCAAAACCGATCCGAACGATACAACAAGGAGATCGGTGACAAAGACGCGCTGAAGATCGAGCTGATCAAGGCGTACGCGAGCGCAATCGAGGTCGCCTGTCGGTATGGGCCGCGCTTTCCGGAATCCGGAAAGCTGCTCGTGGACGACGTGATGGCGGTCTACTACATGCTCAATGAAGAGATGCTTCGCTACCTGTTGCTGGACTTCCATTGTCCTGTCGACACGGATACGCGCGATGGCATCATCGACGCTGCGAGAAAAGAGAATCTGGACGAGCGGATGCTGCGGTACGTGCGCGAGGCGCGTTGGTCCCAGGAAAAGATCGTCACGCTCGTGGAGTATATTTTCAAACCCACGAGCGAATGCGACCGCGGATTGAAAGTCGCGGCCGCCTTGCATCCGCCGGTGGAAAAAGTTTCCATGGCGATCCGCACGGCGAAATGCGAAGAAGGGCCGTTCGATCCCGACGCCTGGCGTCTTTCACAGAACGACGCGCGCGAACACTTTGAGGCCGCGATCCATTCGGAGAATCACGATCTGGCATTCGCGCTCATGAAGCCCGCGCAGCTCGGTGAAGCCGGTTTCAACAGGTTTTTCCAAGGAATGTTGAAGGGGCATTGGGAATACCGGCTGGTGGGTTTTCTGAAGCGCCACCCGGATGCGTACGAAAAAGCGATGGCCTATGCGCTTTCGCACGACGAGCTTCGCGCGGTGGGGCATCTCGCCAAGACGGGCGACTGGGTACGCAAGGCGGTCGCACGTGCGATCGAGTTGCATCGCTACGAAGATGCGACACTCATCGCCGAGACGGGATGTGATGAAGCGTTCCGTAAGGAAGGCCCGGTACTGGCTTTCAAGGCCGCGCTCGAAGCCAAAGACTTTCCGATTGCCCGTCGCTTGGCCAAGCGGAATTCCGCACTCATCGACAAGGCTGACGCGCGCAAAGCGGACGATGGTTACTACGCCTGGCTCGCCACGCAGCCGCTCCCTTCGCCGGAGAAGCGCAGGTACAAGAAGCCGGTCGGACCGCCGCTGCCGAAATGCCCGACGGACTGGGAAACTCAACGTAAAAATTGTCGGAAATAAAACACCCCGTCTCGCAATGCGAGCGGGGATTTTTCTATCAAGTGATGGGGAGGTAATGAGGACGCCAGTGGCCGTTACACGCATAGGCGTCGTGGGGGCGTTCGCGGTGCCAGTAGTTCCACGTATTGGTATGCGCGTTGAGCGTTACGAATGCCGACGAGCGGGTGCCGTAATTGTCTTCCGGCGGACGGTGGATGCAGGTCGAGGCCATGCGCTTCATCCACTCCGGCTCCGTTTTGGGAACGGGATCGTGGATATTGAGCAGTCCCGTCCAGTCATCAGTAATCTGCGGGGATTGAGAGAAATAGCGCCGCTCGATCGCTTCGGCCCGCGGACTGTGCGCGGGACCGACGCCGAGGTTGGTCACGATCATCAGGCCGCTGCCGGCACGAGGGATGACTTCTTGGACGTACGGTCGTTCAGGACCGTTCACGCCGTCGCCGCGGATCACGTAGAGACCGCAGGCTTCGTCGCCGACGATGAGATTGAATCCGTTGTACAAGCGCGCATCGATCGCGGTGATGCGCAGCATGGCATCGTGCGCCGAGGTCTGTTGCAGGGCTTGGCTGACGAGGCCTCCGCGCGACGCTTTGTCGCGAACGGAGACGATGTCGACGCGGTTGGTCAGCGCGGCGAAGAGGCCACGCACGTTCACGCCGATCCAGGTGCCCAGACGGCTCTCATCGACGGGAGCGAGTATTTCGGGCACGACGTCCTCGTCGCCCCAGAGCTCCGGCGGCCGGGAGGGCCGGTCGAGCAGCTCGTCGCGGTTCGCGGCGACGATCAAAGGAGCATGCTTAAAAAGCTTGTAACCGACGATAACGGTGCACATTCTATGCCTCCTATCGGGGACTCTACGGTCGTTCGATGATGATGGCAAGATCCTGTTCGCGCAGCTTCGGCAGCGTGCGCAGCGTCTTGTCTTCTTCGAGCAGACGCCCGAGCTGAAGTCCTCCGGCGAAGTGGGGGAGGATCACGTAATCCGCGCCGCGCTCATAGAGCGCGACGGCGTCGAATTCGG
>CAYFZV010000003.1:16211-26540 GCA_964347735.1 uncultured Gammaproteobacteria bacterium | reverse complement strand
CAATTCGGCTTGCAGGCGTGATTGACGTACCGTGCCACGTTTTTGCGCGATGAGCCGTCGATATTCACGTTCTTTCGCACTTCGAAGATGTATCGGTTCATGATGCGGTCCGCCTCGGCGTCGTCGATGACCTTGCCGGTATATTCAACAACCCTCTTGCCTTTGGCAATGTTTTCCAATGAAACAAGACCGAGGCCATGGAGGCCTCGTGTGATCTTGAATCGCGGGTTGTTGCCGGAACGTTTTGTCATCGCTCGAGAGTGCTTACGCCCAAACCGCGAGGATCGCGCCCATGGTCGTGAGGGCGGCGAGCTGGTAACTGGCGTTGATTACCATGGTTTCGCGTTTCTTGCCTTCGAAGATCACGCTCTGGATGAGCAACGTCAGTTGGAAACCGAGCCAGATCCAGAAACCGGTCTGCGCGCCTTCCGCCCAAGTGACGGAGGCCGTGTAATCGACGAAATGCGCCAACACGTAGGCGGTGAGCAGTGACACCGGCACCATCCACATCATCGCTTTATTGCCCGCCTTCTTTTTCTCCGGCGTCATCGGCTGGTTCGGATCCCAGCCCATGGATTTCATCCAGGCCTTGCCGAAGAGCGGACCGTACCAGAGCGAGCCGAGAACCATGCAAGCCGCGGCGGCAGCAAGAACAGCCGTCCAGTTAACAATGACATCTGACACCATACGTATACGTTAAAAACGTAAAAATCTGCTAAGAGTGTAGCAGATTTTCGACGTTTTTGCAAGTGTTTTCTTACTGATTTGCGCGCTCCACGTACTCTCCCGTGTCCGTGTTGATCGACAGGAGATCGCCTTCCTTGATGAAGATCGGCACCATGATCTTGTAGCCGGTTTCGAGCGTGACCTCCTTCGAGATGTTGCCGGAGGAGTCGCCTTTCACGGCATCGAACGCTTCCGTGACTTTGAGCACCATCTTCTTCGGCAGGACGACGTTCAGGCACTCGCCGTTGAAGAAGAAGCCCATGATCTCCTGTCCTTCTTTCAAATAATTCGTCTTTTCGAGGAGGACGTCCTTTGGGATGAAGATTTCTTCGAACGACTTCTGGTCCATGAAATACCAGTTCTTGCCGTCATTATAGGTGTACTGGAGGTTCTGGCGGTCGAGATCGACGAATTCGACGCTTTCGGCGGCCTTGTAGGTGTTTTCAAAAACCTTGCCGGAGCGGGCGTTCTTGAGACGCGTGCGGACGAATGAGCCGCCCTTTCCGGGGTTCACGTGTTGGAACTCCACAACGATGTGGGGTTCGTCCTTGTACATCAAGACGGATTCTTTGCTGATTTCGTTGACGGAAGGCATAGCAGTTTTACTTCCCGGAAAGTGTAGCCGACAGCTTCATTTTTGGGAAGAGTCGAACATCGCATCGGCCGGAAAGGCCAGGACGCGACGGATATCCTCTTCTCCGAGCAGGAGCATCACTAGACGGTCGACGCCGAGCGCGATACCGCCGGCTTCGGGCATCCCCTCTTCGAGCGCGGTCAAGAAATCTTCATCGGGTCCGTACGGGGTACGACCGAGCTTTTTCCGCAGCTCGCACTCTTCTTCCAATCGCACGCGCTGCTCTTTGGCGTCGGTCAGTTCTGTAAACGCATTGGCGAGTTCGAGGCCGCCGATATACAGCTCGAAGCGTTCGGCATAGCGCGAATCTCGCGCGGAAACTTTCGAAAGTGCCGCCATCGAAACGGGATATTCATGCAAAAACGTCGGATGCTTTTTGCCGAGATGCGGCTCAACCGCGTTCAGGAAGACGGAGAAAAAAGCATCGTCCCAAGAAACGTCAGGTTGGAGTTGATGGCCAAGCTTGGCCGCCGAGGCAATCAACAGGTTCTTGTCGGAAAGCGCGGCGTCGAGATCCAACTCTGCGTACTTTTGCATCGCTTCGCGAACCGTCAAGCGTTCCCAGGGTGCGCCAAGATCAATCGTTTCATTGCGCCAAGAGATTTCCGTTTTTCCAAGCGCCTTCTGCGCGACCTCTTTCACCAGCGCTTCGGTTTCATGCATGATGCCCTGATAGTCCGTCCCTGCTTGATACCACTCAAGCATCGTGAACTCCGGATTGTGACGACCTTCAAACGCCTCGCCGTTCCGGAAACACTTGGCAAGCTGATAGATCTTCGAAAAGCCGGCGACGAGCAGCTTCTTCATCGCGTATTCGGGCGACGTAATCAGGAACGCGCCGTACGCGTTGCCGAATGGGTCTTTGACCTCGGTCTGGAACGGTTCAAGATGCGGCTCCATGCCGGGTTTGGCCACAACGATCGGCGTTTCCACTTCGAGATAGCCGCGCGAAACAAAGAACGCGCGGATGGCCGCGACGATCTTGGCGCGCAGTTCCAGGTTCTTCCGGAGATGCGCGTCGTTCTTCAGTTGTTTCCAGCGCGGTTCCATAGACGTAAATCCCGACGCTTTCACGCCGGGATTCTTTCGTCTTACTTGATGACGTACGGCATCAAGGCAAGGACGCGGGCTTTCTTGATGGCGTTGGCCAGCTTGCGCTGGTGCCAGCCGCAGACGCCGGAGCGGCGGCGCGGGACGATTTTGGCGTAGGACGAGGTGAAGCGGCGCAGGAGCTGCGTGTCCTTGTAATCGATGACATCGATTTGGTTCACGCAGAACAGGCAGTGCCGTTCCTGTCCCAGCGGGGTTTTCTTCTGGGGAGGCATAGTTTTAGAAAGGGATGTCTTCGACTTTGATTTCTTCTTCAACGGGCGCTTCGATCGGGGCGGCGGCGTTCATCGCGGGCATTTCCGAGACCATGCGCGGCGCGGAACCCTGCGGCGCCTTGTCGAGCATGATCATGTTGTCGGCGACGATTTCCGTGCGGTTCTTTTTGACGCCGTCCGTACCCTGCCAGTCACGCGTTTGCAGACGACCTTCCACGAAGACCTTGCGGCCTTTGCCGAGGTACTGCTTGCAAATGTCCGCGAGCTTGCCCCAGGCGACGATGTTGTGGAATTCGACGCGCTCCTGCTTCTGGCCCGACGCGTCCTTCCAAGTGCTGGAAGTCGCGACACCGAAGGTGGAAACGGTCTGTCCGTTCGGAGTGGTCCGGGTTTCCGGATCACGCGTGAGATTGCCGATCAGCTGCGCGCGGTTGAGGTTCATACGATCTTGCCTTCGAGGATCTTGTCGATATTCTTTTCGACTTCGTCCATGTTGACTTCGACTTTCTTTTCAACCGGCTTCGGAGCGACGGCGGCCTGGCGGTCGCGTGTCGCGCGGTCGGCGGATTCGCCGCGGCGCGGCGCTTCGCGGTCGATCTCTTCCATGGCGTTGAGCTTGAAGACCGGCTTGGCTTTCGGATCTTTGACCATCAGGCTGTGGCGCAACACGTCGTTGTGCAGGCGCATGAGGTCGTTCAAGGCCGGGATCTTCGATCCTTCGAGGTCCATGTCGACGAGGACATAGTAGCCGTAGCGGACGTGGTTGACCGGGTAGGTCAGCTTGATCTTCCCGACCATCTCATTGCGAGAGATCGTGGCACCCAGGCCGGTCAGCGCCTTCGTGATGGCGTCGATCACCGGCTGGAGCTCCGTCTCGGCGTAGGTCGCCGGGATGATGTAGAGGAGTTCGTAGCGGGACATGGTCCTAAGAGATTAATAGAATTTCCCGAAACATGGGCTGGTTTCGATGGAAAGGCTTGTATTATCGGGGCCGGAAGGCCCTGTTGTAAGCACCGGGAGGATAACATATGAGAAAAAATCGTGCAAGGTCTGAGCCTGTCGAAGACAAGACCCGACCTATGAAAAAACGACCCGGGTCGGGTCGTTAGAGGCTGGCAAGCCCGTTGCGGTCGAAGCGGAGGACGGGCGCCCAGGTGTAGTCGAAGGTCGATGCGGTTGCTTCGGCATCAGCGATGGCGCTGGCTGTCCTCATGACCAACTGAAGGGGCGTAAAGTTTCGTAGAGGGGCGCCATCCATGCCGTTCTTGCCTCGACTCACCTCCTGATGTCGAATGCGCACTTGAAGTGCCATTTCGACATTGAAGTTCGGTGGGCGGGAGGCGTGGTCTCGCATGAGTTGTTGAATGCGCGTGGTGCGGTACGCCTCCTTGTGAGTTTCGAGATACTCCGCGAACGCGTGTGCTGCTGCACTCCTGAGTACGCGCACACGTTTCTCGTCTGGTGGCTTGGGGAGAGATCGCTTGCCAGTACCATGAGCATGCTCCAACCCCAGTTCTTCCATCTTCTTGATGAAAGTGGGTTTGAGCTTCTTGGACCGTTTTTTGATCATCAGCGAGTCACACCCGTCCCGCGTCCGTGCGTGCCCCACGCAGTATTGCTCATTCGCTTCGATGGGATGATGTTCGTCAGAGCCCTGAAGGGGGTGCGTTGGCTGGCCGGCATATGTCTCGCAAAGCTCGCAAGAAACAAGGCGGCTACACAAGTGACCTCCATATCTATCTCTGATCAAACGCGCGTAAAACGGCATCGGTGGACGAGAGGCGTCGTAGTCTTGGAGCCACTCGCAGAAGCCCCGGACTTGTCCCAATGGGGTCGGTCGTAAAGGGTCGACGATGATGAAGAGCGTGCGGACGGCGCCCATCCGTTCTCCGAGCGTTTCCCAAAGACCGTCGCCCCAGCCGAAAAGCAAACGCAGATTCGGGAAGAACACCCACGACGGCGCAGTATCCGTGGGACGAAACTCTTGCGGTTGAAAGATCGTATCCAGATCGGCCATTGAGACCTCCGCAGCGGAGACTAGCGGAAAAAACTGGGATTGTCAACCTTGGCCGTCTACAAAAAAGAGCCTCGTCGAGGAGGCTCCGTTACTGACAGGCGTTCGGATGTACGAGGCAGAAGGCCTCGACATCGGTTTGGCGGACGTACCGGCCGTGTTCATCGGTCGTATACCATTCGATCAAGTCGTTCATGAGACCGACGCGATCGCGGTAGTGCTGGACGCCGAGCACGTGGCCGAGTTCGTGGGCGACTGTCTGTCGCAGCAGCTCGATCCGACTATCAGGCTGTCCACCGTACGGCTTGTCGCGCAGGAAAGGATCAAACGCGTCGAGCATCACGAGCACGTCGCTATTCGGAAGGCCGTAGCCGACGACACAGGTGGGGTAACCGCCGGCGTCGAGCATGTCTCGCAGGTCTGGCGTCGTTTCCGTCAACTTGTAGATGATCACCTGATCATCCGACAGCGGCGCTGTGGGATCATGCTGATCGAAGTCCTGCATGCTGACGAAACCGTCGAAGACGAACGGTGAAGGCTGCTCCGGACGAAGCCGGGATGCAACCGCGTCATTCCAGTGCATGATCGCATCGACGATAATCTCGCGCGCGCTCATGCGAACGACGCCGTCCCAACCGATGTTAGGCTCGGTACTCCACGTGTCCTGCACGCGCACATGAACGGGCAGTGACGGTTCCGGAAAGAAGGCGTCGAGGGTTTCATACACGCATCCGGAGAGCGTGCCGAGTGCAGTCAGAATAACCAGTTGCAACCGAGCCATAGCTGGCCTCCTCTTTGAGCTTCCTTGTACATGGGACGAACATAATCGCCGTACAGCTGGGGCACATTCACCGGATCCGGCAAGAAGACGCGCCAGTCCGCGGTGATCACGAAGCGCTTGCGTACCAGCGCCTCGACACCGAGTCCCAGAACCAGATCCCATGAGCGTTTCACGTCGGTCGAGCTTAGGTGGCGATCTCCGAACGGGATGAAGAATCCCAGATCGAGATGCGCTCGCCAACGATCCGCGCGCCACGCGTCGAGAAGGAGAGCGCTCATCATTCCATGCGGAAGGATAAGCGTCTGCTCGAAGGCGAATGGCGTTCGGGGATGGCGAATGCGGAAATCGGCGTTGAGTGCGACCGTCCGGGTCTTCGATCCTTCGGAAGGGTCTATCAACTCGAACGTCGAACCGCCGAAGCTTCCTCCGACTTGCACCTCGTACCCATGATGGAAATTGAAACGATCGGCATGCGCCGTAGGCGCGGAAAGACCCAGGAAGACCCAGGCCATAAAGCAGAACGTAAGCTTCACGATGGGCCTCCTGTCACCAAATGATGACAGAGAAATATAGCTAAAAAAAGGAAAAATGTCAACTCTGCCCCATTGACGAACCTCCTGTTATCATCTATAGTAAGTCCTCATATGAAGTACGCCTTCGTCCTCGGACGCGAGCCCGGTCTCTCGAGCGCGGAACTCGTCGCCACCCTGAAAGTGGCTGACGCGAGTTTTGAGGCCCGGACCGCGCTCTACTCCCCCTCCATCATGGTCGCCGAGACATCTAAAAAACTCGACGCCGCGTTTTTCCATACGCTGGGAGGCTCGATCAAGATGGCCGAGGTGCTGGGCGTGAGCGACAAGAATCTCGAGGACGATCTCTTCAACGTCTTGAACGGCATGGGCGGCCAGTCGCTCGATTTTGGCATCAGCTTGTACTCCCTTGATGCCGTGCCGAACAAAACGTATCACGCGCTCGAATACGGCTTGAAGGCGCTTTCACTGACGCTCAAGAAACGTTTGAAGGAAGGCGGTCGTTCGATCCGCGTCGTGCTGAACGAAGCGCCCGCGCTGACCTCGGTGCAGGTCGACAAGAACCGCCTGATCGACAAGGGTGGCGAAATTCTCCTGCTTGTCGGCCAAGGCGCCATGCGCATCGCTCGCACGATTGCCGTCCAGGCGTTTGAAGATTTTTCAGAGCGCGATTTCGGCCGTCCTGCCGCCGACGCCAAAAGCGGCATGCTTCCGCCGAAGCTCGCGCGCATGATGGTCAATCTTGCCTCCGCGTCGAAAGACGAAACGCTGCTCGACGCGTTTTGCGGTTCGGGAACGATCCTGACCGAAGCCGCCACGCTCGGTTACAAAAAACTGATCGGCTCCGACATCAGCGAACGCGCGATTTCCGACACGACGAAAAACCTCGACTGGATCAAGGCGCAGCGCGGCTTGAAGACGGATGAAAAGCTGTTTGTTTCCGACGTGAAATTCCTGGCTGAAAAGCTGCCGAAAGAATCCATCGGCGCCGTCGTTTCCGAGCCGTATCTCGGCCCTCCGCTGCGCGGCGGCGAATCCGACCAGAAAATTCATTTTGAATTCCTCGAATTGATGGGGCTGTATCGCCGCGCCTTCGACGCGTTTTCGAAAGTGTTGAAACCGGGCGGCCGCGTCGTTTTCGTCTTCCCTTTCTTCGGCAACAAGCACGTCAATATTTTGCGCGAGCTCGAAGATTACGGCTTCCGCGCCGAGGGACTCCTGCCGGGCGCGGCCGTCACCACCTTGAACCTCAAGAGCTCGACCGGCATGCAGTACAAGCGCCCCGACCAAAAAGTCGGACGCGACATCTACCGCTTCCGCTACAATCCGTAAAGAAAAAATCCCGCCGTCAGGTCGGGATTTTCTTTTTCCGTCGGAATCGCTTCCAAAGGAAGGCGAGAAAGAGCAGCCACGTGCCCGCGAAGAGATAGGCGACCCCCATCGCGCCCAAGAGGTCGCCTTTGCTATAGATCATCTGTTCGCCGCACATCTGCAGGCCGTGCCGATCGTCGAGAAACGCGAGGTTCGGCGATTCGGCCGGAACAGCGATCGAACCATGCACGATACGCTGTCGCGGAACGTCCATGTGCAAGCGGCCGTCCGAACCTGGCATGACCGCATCATCGACGCCGATGACGATCCGGCAAAAGAAGCCCTCACGATCATCCGGCGCATCGAAATAGGCTGGGACCACGGGCCAATACACCCGTTCGACGGGCATACGATACCCATTGGCCAGAATGACCAGACCGTTGCAGAGCCCGGCCGCGGCCGAACACAGACCTGCGGCCACGAGCAGCGCTTGGATCGGACCGAAACGAAGCTTAGCCAGCGCGAACCAGAGGATGCCGAGGCCGCCGAGCAGCCACAGGCAACTAATTGCCACATAGCTTTCAGGTTGCATCGAAACCTCCTTGAAGGGGCTTCTTTCAGCGTATCGGAAGTTGCAACGCTTGACAAAAGGCCTATTTTAAGGTACCTTCACGCGTTCGTCGGCCTGGCGGCCGACGCTCATTCCTTGTTCATCTCCGCCAGCAGGCCGCAAGGCCCGACCCGAAAGGAAGGCCATGAGCGAAGATACCCGCAGGTACCTTACGACGGATACGCTCGTTTCGATCCAACATGCGCTGTCTCTGACGCGGTGGAGCAGGTACAAGAAACGATCCGGGCAAGCCGGACGTCCGACCGAGTTGAAGTTCAAGAAGGGTGACACCATCATCCCTCTCGACTCCCGGGTCGATTGCCTGTTCATGCTTCTCAGCGGCACGGTCAGGATGGTCGCCGGTCCCACGCAGTCGCACGTCCCGCTCTTCTCGGAATTCAACACGAATCCGCAGATGCTGCCGGACGAACTCGTGCGGGCGGAGCCGGGGAAATCCCCGGTCTCGAACCGCAAGAATTTACCGATCGTGGGCGCGCGCGCTTTTTTCACCAGACGCCCGTCCTCCTACGCGTATGTGGCGATGACCAATGCTGTACTCTTCACGATCGAGTCGGACCTGATCGTCGACATTGGCGCGAAGGCACAGAGCCGCTCCGACGACGACATGCTCCTCTTGATGCGCGAAGTGCTCATCAACTCGGACATCGCCGAGATGCGTCTCCCCTCCCTGTTACGGAGACTGATCATCTTCCACAGTCCGATCAAGAGCGACTATGAACTGCTCCTGGCGGCCGATGAAATCAGGGACTTCCCCGTGGGGAAGATGCTGATCGAAGCGATCGCGGCGGAGTTCGAAGAATTGCTTGATCTTCGGATCGAGCAGGCGGAAGTGCAGGGCATCGAGTCCAGCATCTACGTCGAACAGAGTCAGTAAGCATCCAAAAAGCCCGGTCGTCCGCTTGGACAACCGGGCGATTTTTTTACCTCTAGGCGCCGATCCGGAAGTGCACGACGTCGCCATCCTGCATGACGTAGTCCTTCCCTTCCGTGCGCAGTTTGCCCTTTTCACGCGCGCCGGCTTCACCGAGTTCAACGTAGTCTTTCCAGTTAATGATCTCTGCGCGGATGAAATTCTTTTCGAAATCGGTATGGATCACGCCGGCGGCTTCGGGGGCTTTCGCACCTTTCCGAATCGTCCAGGCGCGCGTTTCCACCTCGCCCGTCGTCAGGAACGTCTGGAGCCCGAGCAGATTGAAAGCGGCTTTGATCAAACGGTCGAGACCGGATTCGGTCATGCCGTAGGTCGCCATGAATTCCCCGGCTTCTTCCGGAGGAAGCGCGGCAATTTCGGCTTCGATTTTCACTGAAATCGGCAACTGTTCGTTGGGTTTCAGGAAGTCCAGTTTGAAGTTCGCTGCGAGCTGGTTTTCGTCGACGTTCAGGACGTAGAGCATCGGCTTCATCGTCATGAGCTGCGTTTCTTTCATCGCCAACGCTTCGTCATCAGTAAACTCGGTCTCACGCGCGAGCTTGCCCGCCGATAGGGTGGCGAATGTTTTTTCAAGCGCCGCGAGCAGGATCTCGCCGTCGCGATCCTTGCCGCCTTTCTGCGCGCGCTTGGCCGTATCGATGCGCTTCTCGACCGTCGCGAGATCGGCGTAGATCAATTCCAGATTGATGATTTCGACATCGCTTTTCGGATCCACTTTGTCGTGGACATGGACGACGTCTTTGTTCACGAAACAGCGCGCCACGTGCGCGATCGCGTCGACCTCGCGGATGTTGGTCAGGAATTTGTTGCCAAGACCCTCGCCCTTCGAAGCGCCTTTGACCAAGCCGGCGATGTCCACGAATTCGATGATCGCGGGGATGATTTTCGCCGAACCCGAAATCTTCGAGAGCGCTGCGAGACGTTCATCGGGTACGGCAACAACGCCCACGTTCGGCTCGATGGTGCAGAACGGGTAGTTGGCGCAGTCGACCTGCTTTTTGGTGATGGCTTGGAACAGCGTGGACTTGCCGACGTTGGGCAGTCCGACGATACCGATTTTGAGTGACATACCGGACCAGGCTAACAAAAAACCGGAAAGTTGTCACTTCCCGGCGGGTTCGGAGATCTGCCAGAGCTTTTTGCAGTCCGGAGCGTTCTCCGCGGGCTGAACGGTGGTGCAGCCAACCACGATCGGATCAATCAGTCGGCCTTCCAGCTTCGCGGAGTAGATGAGCGTATCGAGACGCTTACGATGGCCGCACGCGCTTTTCTCTTCGGACGGACACGTCTCGCAGAGATCTGTCACGCCAACCTCAGCAAGCGCTGTCGCAAGGCTACGTTCGCCCCGAGAGAACGATCCCGAGAACGGCTGAAAGCGGTTGCAGGAGCGCATGATCTGCACGATCCCATCCTCCGGCTTCCTATTCAGCAGGCTGAGATGAAGCG
>CAYFZV010000003.1:14753-16201 GCA_964347735.1 uncultured Gammaproteobacteria bacterium | reverse complement strand
GGACACCCATCATGCGCCGAGCACTCGACACAGCGCGAAACGATTCCCTTTTCCTTGAGCTTTTTCTCCTGACAGAGCTCGCGCGACATGATGCCTCCTCAAAATGGACTGACGAAAGCATGGCTGGAAATACGCGCATTGTCAACCCAACGCAAAAGCCGCCCTATGAAGGCGGCTTCGCGATGGTGGACCGTAAGAGATTCGAACTCTTGACCTCTTCCATGCCATGGAAGCGCTCTACCAACTGAGCTAACAGCCCGGAACAGGCCATACCATATCAACGCTTTAAAAAAAGATCAACCCCTCTTATAAGGAGGGGTTGATGAAGCCGTGGGCTTATTTCGGAGGCTCGACCGGGTTCGGGAGACCGCCTTCGGGTGTGGTCGGAGTACCGTTCTTCTTGGCCTTGAGCTCGTCGAGGCGCTTCTGCACGTCGACGTTGCTCGGGTTGGCTTTGAGAACTTCTTCGATCTGACCGATGGCACCGTCGAGGTTCCCCTTCTCTTCGTACATCGCCGCCAAGTACCAACGGGCGTTGGAATACTGGGGCTCGATGCCGATCAAGCGCTGGAGCTCGGTGATAGCCTTGTCCGTCTGCTTGTTCTGGTAGTACAGGATGGCGAGCTGGAAGCCAACGCCGAGATCGTTTGGATTCGAGTTGCGGACGCTTTCAAGCTTGACCGCAGCCTCATCCGATTTGCCTTCGCTCTGGAGAAGGACGGCCATCCAGTAGTTCGCGGCCGCGTAGTCCTGCTTGAGCATGATAGCCTTGTCCAGATTCTCACGCGCCACTTTCTGCGCGTCGGTAATCGTTTTCTGGAAGGCAGCCTTCTGCTCCTCCTTCAAGTCTTTGCCGTCGCCCATTTTGACGCGCGCGTCTTCGGCGACGTTGATCTTGATCTTGGCCAATTCCGTGTAGTAGGTGGGGTTGTTCGGATCGAGCTTGATCGATTGGTCGTAGGCGGCAATACCCGCATCGACAGCGCCGTCGACCGCCGGACCGAGGTCGCGGTACATGCCCGCGAGCGAGGACCAGTTCTGGACGTTCGAAGCGTTCAGTTCGGTCGCACGGCGACCGGCATTGACCGCATTGGCGGCGAGCAGGGTGATTTGGCGGGCCTGATCATCGGTCGGACTCGCTCCGGCTGCGGTCGCGGCCATATTCGCTTGAACGGCAAGTGCCTGGGAAAGGGCGCGGAAGTACAGGTCGTTCCGGCCGTTCAGCTGCGTGGCGCGCAACAATGACTGGGAAGCCACATCGGCGCCTTCCTGTTTGCTGACATCCGCGGTCACCCCCCGCTGATAATACCCTTCTGCAACCAAGCGCTGTCCCTGCAGGTACACGCCGGCGATCGAGAAGATCACTGCGACAATGAACATGAAGGAGAGGGCGAGCGCGGCGCGAGGCGACTGGTCGAAGCGAGCCTCCGAACGTCCGTGCCACTGGA
>CAYFZV010000003.1:0-14743 GCA_964347735.1 uncultured Gammaproteobacteria bacterium | reverse complement strand
CATCAGGGCGGCGCGGGGAGAGCTCTCGAACTTCGCCTCGGACCAGTTGCGCCACTCGAGTGCGACGAGCATGGCCGTCAGCATCCAGAAGGCGAACTCAAGCGTCATGTTCGAAGAGTAGAAGAACTTGCCGACGAAGATCGATGCCCAAGCAGCAAAGACCGTCAGGGTTACCAGCCAATCGTCATGACCGCGCCAAAGTTTCATCTTCGTACGGACCGCCAAGTAGACCATCATGACCAAGAAGGAGGCCAATCCGAGAATACCGAGCGTCGCAAGCATTGTGAGGAAGCGCGAAGCGGAACGGTCGAACTGCACGTTCCAGAAATCGGTCGTGTTGAGGTCTTTGGAACGGAACTGCGTGTAATCGGAGAGGAACGTGCCCGGACCGGAGCCGAAAAGCGGCTGGCTGGCGAGCGCTTCACGGGAAACGTTCCAGCTGGCGCGGAGCGACGGCATGACTTCCGCCGGGAGGTTGAGGTTGATCGGGAAGCGGATGAAGATGAAGAGCGCAGCGATGACCATCGCGGCCATCGGCACGGCCAGCATGGTGATTTGCAAGTCTTTCTCGTTCTTCAACATGCCGTAGGCCACGAGGATCGCGCAGCCGATGATCAGCATGAGCCAGAGCGACCAGAATTGCAGCGCGGCGATATAGAGGGCGCCCAGGACGAGCAGCACGCACATCAGAACTTTCCGAAGCGCGCCCATCTTCTCGCCTTTCGAAGGCATGAGCATCAAACCCATGACGAGCGTCATGCCCATGACGGCGTAGACGCCGACCGCGTTGGTCGTACCGACCGTGTTGAAACCGGCCGACTGGTCGCTCATGCCGGGCAGAAGCCTAAGGCCGACGGTCTGCAAAAGTGCCGCAACAATCGTCAAAAGCGCTCCAAGGCCCAACCAGTTGAGGGCTTTTTTAACATCTTTCGCATCGCGCAGGACATTGGTCGCCACAAAATACATGAGGGCGAAGCAGATGACCGTCACGAAACCCGATTTTTCTTGGCCGAAATCGCCTACCAAGCTGACGTAATGGTTTTTTGAAAACCAGACGGCGGCCGCATAGATCACGAGGTAGATCCCCAAAAAGAGGTTCATGACGGACCGGCGTACCTCGACGCGCCGTGTCACGAGCATCTTACCGAGCCAGGCCAAGACACTGACGGCCGTAGCAAGAATCAAAAAGGTTTGTTTCGGAAGTTCCAGAGCATCGCTCAAGCCCGGGAAGTAGAACAACGGAAACAAGAGAAGCGTGATGTACACGGTCCAACGCGCGGCAGCATCGGCGAACGCCGCGAGCTTCCGCCCTTCGGCGGCAGTCACCAGCGTGTCGTCCGCGCCTCCTCCAAAGACGGGCGAGTGCTCTGACATAGCTAAATAGGAAAAATTAAGGTCGAGAGGTATCGCCTTACAGTGTAGCACACACGATGAGTTGCCGTTCGAAGTTATACACAAATGTATAACGCGAACAGAAGGAGCAGAGGGTGGGGACCCTCCAGAACCGTCGTTCGGGAGGGTCCCCCGAGCACGCCGCGTGACCCGTGCGGGTCTACGTGGTTAGAAGCCGTAACCCATGTCCTGCCAGAAGACGATTTCGCACATCATTCCCTGTTGGCGCAGACGAAGGAGCTTTTGCATCTCTTCGGCAAAGACGTTGCCGAAGTCGACGAAGTAGCATCCTTCCTGCTCATCAACGGGGATCGATGGCTCATTCCTCTGTTGAGGGCGAGGGGCCGGCGATCCAGAAAAGAACATACCTTTGAACGGGTTTTACGGGGTGATTAATTTTTGTTTGCATCAAGCCTCCCCCGTTCTTGGAGACGGAGATGTTCACGAGTTCGGCCCTGATCGTGTGTACATCACGATCGTGCGGGTCGTACCCGGATTCGGCCCCTCCTCTATACCTTTATATAGGTGAGGAGGAGCCTGATCCGTGAACGACGCTTTATTGTCGGTTTTGGTAGCGCCGTATGACCCATTCCGCATACCAGCGGATGAAGCCGCGCAGGCCGAGGGTCAGGAGCGTGGCTCCCCCGGCGAAGAGCAGGAGGACCAGCCAGGGAACGACCCAGAAGCGGGTGGTCGCCTGTACGATCCGATCCTCTGCCCCATACCGGAACGTCAGTTCGGCGGTATACGGTCCGAGGGCAAAGTTCCGCCATTGGCGGGTCAGGAGCGACGCGCCGACGTTGAGAGGATGCCGCTGCCAGACCGTCTGATAACGGCGCGCGGCGCCGGGCAGTACGCTCTTGTATTCGGCTCGGTTGATCGCGAGTGTTCTGACCGTCTTGCCGAAGACGTTTTTGATGGCGACCTCACCGTACGGCCGTAGATGGACCGTGCCGTCGTTTTGAACGCGAGCCTCGAAGCGCACCGGCAGACTGGAGGAAATGGCGGGTGAGGAGAAATCCGTCAGTTTCATGTCTTCGACGACCTCGCCCCGTACTCGGAGCAAGACAAGCGCCGCTGCTGTGCCGGCCACGCCCACATTCTCGGCGACGTCGCCCGTCGCCGTGCTAAGAATGACGGCGCCGAAGTAGCTGCCTGGAGCCGCGTCTTCAGGCACGCGGATCATGTACGTCAGGTCCGCGCGCTCGCCGGGCAGGAGGGTGAGTCCGGCGGGATCCAGCTCGATCCATCCGCCGAGTCCGTGTCCGTCGCGCTCTTCCGTCGACGGATAGAAGTCTGGTACCCCACTCGTGTCGTCTCCGGATGTGCCTGCGAAGCTGGCTGACGATGAGGTAATCGTCACCGAAGACGTCGCTTCGTTGCGAAGTTTGAGGGTTTGTTGGAAGGCTTCCCCGGGAGAAGCGACGAGATCGAATGTTGGCGGAGAGAACGTCAACGCCGAAGCCGTGCCGGGGAGAAGGACTCCGGCGAATGCGATCACGGCAATGAAGGCGGCGAAGAGACGTTTCATACGTTTAAGGTCTGCTGCGTTTCGTCGTTTCGTAGCGACGGATGACGCTGCGTTCGAAGCGCTTGGTCAAGAAGAGGATCACGAGGACGATCAGGATGATGACGAACAGCACCGAGCCGAGCGCCATCCAGGGGAAGACCCAGAAATCGGTGGCTGACGAGATCAGCTTCTGCGCGCCAGGATCGCCGTAATTCAACACGAGTGTCGCGGTGTAGTGGCCGAACGCGAAGTTGCGCCACTCCTGCGTGAATTCCGAGGCGCTTTTCGGCAAGCGCTTGCGAAGCCACGTCGCGTCGAAGCGCCGGACCGAGGAGGGAAGAACGCGGCGCTTGTCTTCGCTGTTGATTTCAAGTGAAGCGACTTGGCGGCCGAGCATGTCGGTGATGAAGATGTTGCCGACGGGAATCACGTGCGTCGTACCACTGTTGGAGAGACGCATCACGAAGTCGGCTGGCAGACGGCTGTAGACCGCTTGCTTCGTGAAGAAGTTTTCGATTGAGAGGCTGTCGCGCGCGTCGCCGTTGACGCGCACGAAAATGAGCGCGGATGTTTGCGCGAGAATGCCGACATTCGCGCCTTCAAACAATTGTCCTTCGTGAAGCGTGCCGACGTGGATCGCTCCGAAATGGCCGCCGGGCTGGGCGTTTTCGGGAACAGCGATCGTGAACGTGATGTTGATCCGCTTTTTCGCCGGAATGGTAATCGGTCCTTCCAGATCGAGTTTGATCCACGGTGCGAGCTCGTGCCCGTTCTTTACTTCGTCGGCGGGATAGAAGGAGGGAACGCCGCTGGTTTCGTCGCCGGGTTCGGCCATGAAGTTCAATGTCGTCGGTTCGAGCGTGATCGGATACGAATTTTCATTGCTGATGTGCAGAACGTCTTTGATCATGTCGCCCGGATTGACGATCAGGTTGAAATCCGGCGGTTCGATCGTCATCGCCAAAGCCGACTTGGCCGTCAGGCCGAGAAGGACGGAGAGAGCGAGGAGTGCGCTGATGAGGAATTTTGAGGATTTCATAGTGGGTATCATTCCCCCTTCGGGGCTTCGCCGTGCGTCGGTGCACGCGGCGGAGCCCCGCGCCCTCCGGAAGAGACCGGAGGGCCGGGGCGCGTACGCGATGGTTTCGCGCGCGTTAGAACGTGCCGGTCGCGATGAACGTAAGCACGTCCGTGTAGTCGTTCGCGGCAGGCGTCACGCCGGAGATCGCGGCTTTCACCAAGATGTCCGCCGTGTTGTTCGAGGTGCCAGCCAGCGCAGCCGCATTCGACGTGACGATCTGCTTCGGAGCGGAGAAGCTGACGCCGCCGATGCGATTGCCGCCGTTCGAGGTACACACGCCGTTGTACGGAGCGACGGCGGTCGCAGAGCCGGTGACCACGCTGGTCGATGACACACATAAGCCGTAGCCTACGGTGCCCGCGACAAGGTTTGTCACGCCAGCACTGCCAGCTGTGTAGGTCGTACCTATCGTGCTGCCGGCGGCGACTGATTCGAGGCCGTCTGCTGCTCCGTTGCCCTGAACGGTCACCAGAGCGCCGCCGGAGGCGTTCGTGGAAAGCTCAAGACACACATGGTTGGCTGCCGTCGCAACGGCCGCAGCCGTGAGCGTTCCGAGTGCGACGGAATATGGCGCAACCGATTCCGAACCGCACGACGACTGGATGTCGATGTCGAACGTGAGGGACGGGCTGACGGTCGCACTGACCGTGACTTGGTCGTCATCCATGGTGGAGACGGCGAAGCTGGTCGAGTTCGCGCTGTCCGCCCCGATGTCCGTCATGGTGGCGGAGACCGTTTGCGAACCGGCCGAGCTCGGATTCGCCAAGGTACCGTTGGTACCGGCACCGAAGATCGTGAACGTGATCGTCGAGGTGGACGTCGAGGACGTATAGCTCGCGCCGCAGGCCTTCACTTTGAAGGCTGCGCCGCCGGCATCAATCGCCACACCGACGTTGTTCGCGCCGTTGGCGCATTGCACATCGAGGCCGTTGTTGCCGTAGTAGGCGTTCTGCGCCACGGCGTTGACCGTACGGGCCGTGCCGTCGTTGAAGGCGAAGTCCGCCGTCGTCCATGTGCCGGTACCCGAAGACGTGAACGTGTCCGGGAAGTTGATCACGAGCGCGTCACTGTTCGTGGCCGAGCCGTCGAACGAGTAGCTGAGCGGCAAGGTCATACGAACGATGTGATCCGCGGCCGTCGAGATTTTGAGACGCGACATCGTATCGCTCGCCGAGGTGAACGCAGCGGCTTTGATGGGCGCGGCAGGGAGCACCATGACTCCCACCGTCGCGATGGCGGTCAAGGCGGCTCCGATGCGTTTCAAGATGTTCTTCATACGTTTTTCGTTTCTCTTCCTAAAGAACAATCGATTCCGCTGAACTACGGGGTCCGCACCTTCCCCTTAAGGCAGGGGTTGGGTGGATCCGGCGTCCTTTCCCCGGAGTGCAGGGGAAAGAGCGATCCCGTAGGAACCGACAATCGCGCGCGGTCACGCGTTGCCGTCGACCTTTAGTTGTTCCGGCCTTAGTGGCCGGGAGGAGCCTCGAAGTCTTCGGGGCTCTTCCCGACTCCCCTCTCTTTGTGAAAGAGAGGGGCTGAGGGGTGAGTTCAATACGTCGCCGTGACTGTGATCGTCAGTCGGTCCTGATAGTCGTTGTGCGCGGGCGTCACGCTTGAGATCGCGGCTTTCGTCAGCATTTCGCCGAAGGCGTTGGTGACGAAGCCCGGAGCGGACCAGATGATCTTGTTGGTCGTCGAGAGCGCACCGACCGCGTGGTTGGCACCCGTGTCACAGCTGCCGGCGAAAGGTGCGGAGGCGGAGAAGCCGTTACCGACGTTCGAGCTGCAGACTCCGTAACCAGCCGTGCCGGCCGTGAGCGTCGCCGAGACCGAGTTGATCTTGTCGGTCGGCACCGAGTTCGAGGCGAGTCCCGCGTTGTCGTCCTTGATCTGCACGACCGCACCGCCCGCGCCGTTCGCACTCACGCGCACGCAGACGCGGTTCGCGCCGGTCGCGACAGCTCCGGTCGTGAGCGTGCCGAGCGGAACGTTGTAGGGCGGACTCGAGGCGCTCGTGCCGTTACATGCGCCGGTTTGCACCGCGTAGACCACCGACAGTACGACTTCTTCCTTCAGGCATTCGTAACCGACGCAGGCGAGGTAACTGGTGCTTGAGAGATCTTCACCCGTCGGCGATGAGACTTCGGAGAGCGTGTCCTCGGCGATGTAGCTTTCCGACGTACTACGCAGACCTCCGCCGCCCAAGGCATCGAACGGGATCCGGTAGAACTGCGAGGACATTTCCGCCGATGCCAAACCTGGCCAGAGCGCCGTGCAGGCGGCGAGCAAGATCGCGGCAAGTTGTTGGAGTTGGCGTTTCATATCTTCGTCTTATGGCGTTTCATCGGTTGAGCTGCCTGATCCCGTTTCACCCGTTCCGCTTCCAGATCCTGTCGGATTTCCCCCACCCGAGTCGGGCGGCGGTTCCTCGCCTCCGGTCTGCGGCGTGCCGCTGGCCGATCCGTCAGGCGGTGCGGCCGTAGGATCCAGCGCGCCGTCGACCGGGAGAATCCAGTAGGTGAACGGCGTATCGCCGATGGCCGGCTGCGCGAGCTTCAGCATGAACAGGCCGTCGTGCTTCTCCGAGATCCACCAGTTGGAACCAGGGTTGCCTTCAAAGGTGATCATGATGATCGAGTCGACCGTGGCGTGTGCGTTTTGGACCAGGATCGCGTCCGAACCGGCGGTCAGATGCGCTTTGCCGACAATGCGTTCGGCCACTGCGGTCGTTGCGTTGTTCTTGAGCGTGAGTTTCTGTGTGTTCACTTCTTTCGTTTCGACTTTCTCGGCGACCAGGAAGCCGTCCGATGAAACGCTCCAGAGGCCAGTGGTCGAGACGATGGCGGAGACGTTCGAGATCGTTGAATTCTTGAAGTCGAGGAGAGAGTTTTCGGTGATCGACAAGCCGCTGCCGGCGGTCGCAGCAGTCACGGCGGCCGGGCCGTTCCACCACGACGGGTTCACGAAGACGAGGACGGTGCCGACACCCGTGCCGTTCCAGCCCTGGAGCGCGATACCGACAACACGGCCGGCTTCGGTCGCCTTCATACCGATACCGCGTTCGGACGACGACGTGATCGGATCGCCGGGCTTGATCTCACCGCTTTCGGTGCTGACCTTGACCGGGACGCGGCCCGCCAGAGCGACGGGCTGGCTGCCCGCAGCGGATTTGCCCGTCAGGAAGCCGGGCTTGGTGGAGATGACGCCGACCATCGAATTCTCGTAGGCGCCTTCGGACTTCTTCACGCCGTAGCCCGTCGAGTTGTCCGGATCGACCATGACGATGTCGCCGGCATCGAGGTCCGGCGCGGCCGGGAACGTTTCGGCGTAGTCGAAGCCGCCGTTGACGGTCAGGGAGCCGGCAATCGCGAGGTCGCCTGCATTGTTGAGTGATGCGATCGTCTGGCTCAATTCGTTCTTGAAGGTGAGCTGATAGGTATCCTTGTCCGTGATGTCATTGCGGATCGAGATGTTGCGGCTGACGGTGGCGCTCGTGTCGTTGTCCCACGTCGAACCGCTGAAGTTCAGCGCGTACGAGGAGAAGGAAGTGCCGGACGCGGAGGAAACATCGAGCGGCTTGAAGGCGAAGTCGTCGGCGAATAGGGACTTCATGCCGTCGGTCGCGATGGTCATGCCGGAATGCCAGATGGGCTGCACGAAGACTTCGATCGTACCGACACCCGTGCCGTTCCAGGCGTTCAAAGCGTAACCGACAATCATGCCTGGCTTCGTGGAGCGCATACCAACGCCCGCAACACTTGAAGTTGTGATCGGATCGCCGATGGCGATCGGACCGTTTTCGGTCGAGACTTTCGTCGGCACGCGACCAGCCAGCGCGACCGGAGCAGTGCTCGAGGTGGAGTTCATGATGTCGCGGCCATAGTTCACCGCCGGCGAGGTCGAGACGACGCCGATGATCTTCGCGGAGTACGGAGTCGACGTCTTGGCGAGGATGGAAACGGTCTGGGGTGCTTTCACGTTACGCGATTCCCCGGTCAAAGGATTAAGCTGATCTGCCTCGTACGTGAAGGTGTTTTCAGTCGCGACAAGGATCGCGCCGGCTTCCGGGATACCTACGGTCGGATACATTTCGGCGACGTCCGTCGGCGCGCCCGAACAGACGACGAGCTGGCGGTTGCTGCCTGGAGCAGCCGCCACGTTCGGATTCGAGTGACAGACGCCGTTGGCCGTCGCCGGATTGCTCATATCGATTTCGATGTCGTTGGAGAAGTCGAACAGGTCTTTAGCGTTGCTCCATTCCATGTATTGACCCGATTGGTCGAAGTAGATCGTGTCGTTATCACTGTTCAGCGTATTACCAACGACCAGGGTGCTGCCGATCGTCAAGGAACCCGTCGAGCTGACCGTCATGGTGCCGTTGAAGAATTGTGTCGACGTCGAGCTGACGGTGAACATGCGCCTTGAGAACTGGCCGATGCCAGCACCGGATGTTTCGAGGACTTCGAAGACGTTCATGACAGGAACAGGCTTCGACCAGGCGCGCAGCGTGATGCCGTTGCCCATGTGCTGCAAGTTGAGCAGCGTGCCGGTGGCGCTGCCGCCCGTTTGCGGGTTGAGCGAGAAGTTGACCAAGTCGCCGAAGAGGTTCGTCGAGGTGGAAGAGGAGACCGCGAGACCGCCCTGCAGGTTCAAGCTGTTACCGATGTTCACGCCGCCTGTGAACGTCGCATCGTTACCTTGGAGCAGGTTCGTGAAGATGGCGCGGCTCGTCTTGAGGCCGCCGACTTCGAGTTGCTGAATGTAGGCGCCGCCGACATCGTAGACCTTGAAGCCTCCCGTCGACTGGCCTTGGTGGGCGACATAGAGGTAGCGACCCTGAATGAAGATGTTCTTCGGGTTGGCGCCGGTCGCGAGCGTGCCGACACTGACCGGAGCAGCAGGGTTCGACACATCGACGATTTGAATGATGCCGCTCGACATCGAAATATAGGCGCGGGTGCCTTGGACCGTGACGTCGTAGCCGTTGTTACCGACCGACGTGAAGGTTCCGACGAGGGTCGGTGCAGCCGGGTTCGAGATGCTGACGATCTGCAACGTGCTGGCGCTCGCGTTCAAGACATACATGTACTTGCCCTGGACGTAGACGGATTCCGGATTGGAGTTGCTACCCGTCGCGAACGAGGACACCAGGATTGGGCGGTCGGCCTGGATATCGAAGATGTCGACGTTGTCGTTTGAAGCGTCGCCTTTGGTCGTGACGTAGGCGTACTTGCCGGAAACGACGATGTCTTCAGGCTGGGACTTGCTCGTCGCGACTGTCGTCATCAATACCGGCGTGGTCGGATCACTGATGTCGATAACGCCGATCGAGGTGCTGCTGGCGCTCGTGAAGTACGCGCGCTTGCCGTTAATAGCCAGGCGCTTCGGTCCGACACCGTTCGTACCGGTTGAAAGCGTCGCGACCTGCTTCGGACCAAGCGGGTTCTGAACGTCGTAGATGTGGAAGACACCGGTGGCGCGGCCGACGATATACGCGTAGCGGCCCTCTACCACGATGGCGTTCGGGTCGATGGCACCGACGGCGATGTTGTTGATGTTGCGCGGAACGGCCGGATCAGAGATGTCGAAGATTTCAATGTTGTCAGTGCCGCCGTCTTCCGTGACGAAGGCATAATCGCCCTGGACCCACACCGAGTTGCCCACCGCACTCATGTTGCGCGAACCGATCGCCGTCGAAGTCGCGGTACCGGTCACGTCGAGTTGCGCCCTCGGAGCGAAGGTGCCGATACCGACGCCGCCGGCGTTGTAATCGCTGCCGAAAGCGGCAGGCTTCACGCCGATGGAGGACGTGCCTCCCGTGATTTTCACGCCGATGACACTGGCGATGCCGCCACCGGAGATGTTCATGTTCGGCATCGTCAATGCTATACCGCGCCAATCGATGGTGCCCGCGACCGCAGTGCCGAGTGAGCCGGGAGAACTCAAGTTCAGGCCGGTAAGCGTCATCGACGTGCTCGCGGTGTTCACGTTGTGAGACATCGTAGCTACGTCAAGGGCGCTGAAGGCGCAGTTATGACCAGCGCCCGAGTTACAGTTCGAACCCGACGGTGAGAACGTCGGAGCAACTTTGAGGCCGATCAGCGTGCGCGTTATGCTGCCGCTGGAGCTGCCGAAATTCGGATTGATGTGAAGGCCGATTGACGTGGCGGTGACAGTCGAGATGTCACTTGCGGTGATCTGCGTCAAGGATCCGACCGCGTTTGCGGAGGACTGCCTGAGAGAGCCCCCGAGATCCATAATGTGCCCGCTCGTGATGCCAATACCTGCGCCTGGGAGACTCCGGACAACGATGGCGTTTCCGGTCGTCAGGTCTTCGGCATCGATATGGAGGATCGTGCCGGTCGTGGTGTTGTCGCCGTGCATGCCCAACATGGTGCCGCCCGTGGATGTCTGGGAATACAGGGTGAGCATGCCGGTGGTGCTGCTGCTGCTCGTATACCCGGCGGTCGATTCGATGCGAACGATGCCGTTTGAGATCGCGCCGGTCGTGGTGGAGGCGACGCGCAGGCCGATGCCGGACGTGAGAGCGTTGGCTTGGATGTTCACGACCGTGCCGGCCGCGGTCGAGTTGGCGGCGACGTTCAACAAGCCAGCGTTGGACGTACTGGTGTAGTTGCCGGTCGAGGTAATTGAAACGATGCCGTTGGTGGCCACGGCGCCGGTTGAACCGGTTGAAATCTTCAGCAAACTGCCCGTCGTCATGGCCCCTGCACCTGTCGAAGCAATATTGAGGCCCACGCCGGTCGTGAGTGAGTTGCCGTTGATGGCTGCAATGGTGCCGGCCGTCGTTAGGTTTGCCTCCATGTACAGCAAGCCCACGTTGGCCGTGCTCGCATAGTTGGCCGATGCAGAGAGTCTAACCACACCGGAGTTCAGAGTCCCCGTCGTAGCCGTGTCGACACGCAGCAAGCTGCCGTTACTGGCAAGACCCGCGCTTGTCGAATCGATTAAGAGGCCGATGCCGCCCGTGAGAGCGTTGGCTTGGATATGTTGAATCACGCCGTCCGTCGTGGAGTTGGCCGCGATGTTGAGAAGCCCCGTCGAGGTGTCGGTGCTCTGGTAGTTGCCAGTGGCTGTAATACTGACCACACCGCCACCTGCGATGTCGCCTGTCGTAGCCGTCGAGATGTTGAGCAAGCTACCGGTCGTGAGGGCCGTGCCGCTTGAGGTGATTGAGAGTCCGTCGCCGGTCGTAAGCGCGTTCGCGGTGATAGTAGCGGCCGTGTCCGAGGTGTTCGAGTTATACGTCAGGTTCGTGCTCGTCGAGCTGATCGTGAAGTAGCGGTCGGTGTAGCCGAGACCGTCAGCCGTCGTGGTGTTTTGGACGTTGAAGAGGTTGGAGGTCGGGGTCGGCATGTAGCCGGCGACCGTGAGAGGTTCGAACTTGGCGGCAATGTGCGCGCCTCCGCCTCCGTTCGTGGAAGAGCTCGTGAGCCTCAAGGCCGTGTTGGTCGCGCTGTGGTAGTTCTGTTGGATTTCGAGAACGGAGCCGCCAACGTTGACGGGGCCAGCCGAGAAGGAGGCCGTATCAGTGATCTTCAGTACCGATCCCACAATGTTGACCGTGCCACCGCCGGTGCCTGTATTCGAGCGGGTGATAAGCAGCGTGTTGCCGCTGTTGGTCAGGCCGCTCGAGTAGCTCTGGCTATAGTTAATTTCAGCGACCGCACCAGAGAAAGCGCTTCCGCTTGTGCTGCCAGTCTTGGTGAGAAGTAGCAGGCCGCCCGAGCTCAAGTTATTCGACGATGAGCTGATCGAGAGAGCCCGACCCGTGGTCAGGGCGTTGCCGCTAATACTCTCAATGGTACCGCCGGCGGTGGTGTCGGCTGTAAGGGTCAGCAAACCCGCCATGCTGTTAGCACTGGTCGAAGAAATCGCGAGACCCGTGCCTGTCGTAAGCCCGTTTACGGCAAGCGACGCTGCAGTGCCGGTCGTGACTCTGTTATATGTCAGGTTCGTGCTGGTCGAGCTGACGGACAAGAAACGCTGGCTGAAAGCACCCGCAGCGTTGGTGCGGTCGGTGACTTCGAAGATGCTGCTGTAGCCTGGGCTGGCAGAAAGAATCTTGTCCGAACCGACTTGATCAGAGAGCGTGACCGCGCCGGTGGCGTTATTGATTGAGAGTTCCGGAGAACCGGTGGCGTTGAGATACGCCTGGTTCAGGTTCGCAGAGGCGCCTGATGCTGCCCACGTCAACGTGCCGCTGCCGTTGTTCTGCAAAACGGTCGAGACGCCGCCTTGGCTCGAAGGCCAGCTGTACGTGACGCCGTTGACTCGGATGAGGTTACCGGCCGTGTTGACTTCGAACGTGCTCGTGGCGGAACCGACGGTCAGCAGGTTGGCCGGGGCGGAGTTACCGATGCCCATGAAACCGCTAAGTTTGACGATCACCTTGGTCGCCGAGCCGAGCTTGATGAGAAGAAGATCTTGCAAGAAGTCCGAAAGCGGGTTGATCGTCAGCGCCGGATCGGGCCAGAACTGGTCGGCCGCCAGCGCGATATGCGCGCTGCGGTTCGAGGTGATCCTGTAGTCAGCCACAACATTTCCCTGATAATCGACACTGAATACTGAATTGGAACCGACCTTGGCGACGATCGCAGTTCCTGCAGAGGCGTTGGTGTGCTGAACGTGGAGCGTGCCGGCGGGCGCGGTCGTGTAGAGAGCTACGGAGGTCGCGCTGACCGTGAAGTACCGCTGGCTGTAGTCGCCGGCGGCCGTCGTGCGGTCCTGGATCTCGAAGACATTGCCCGTGCCGGAAAGCGTGTCGGCGATCGTCACCGCGCCGAGGCTCGGCGTGATAGAGATTTCCGCAAAGGCGCCCGTCGAAGTCGAGCTAAGATACGCCTGGTTCAGGTTCGCGGAAGCGCCTGACGCCGCCCAACTCAAGCCGCCAGAACCGTTGTTCTGGAGCACCGTCGAACCGCCGCCTTGTGAAGAAGGCCAGGAGTAGACGACGTTGTTGATCTTGATCAAGTTACCTGCCGAGTCGACTTCAAACGTGCTGGTGGCGGAACCGACGGTCAGCAGGTTGGCGGGAAGTGTATTTGCACCGACACCAAACAGCGTGTTGGTCACCCGCGTGTTCGTCGCGCCGATGACGAGGCGCGTTGCGCCTGTACCGGAGTTGTCGTTGGTCGAGAAGAGCAGGTTGGCAGTGCCGTTGCCCGTGCGGTTCAAGTATTGCGCACCGATCAAAGCCATCGTGTTGTTGCCGGTCGTCCACGAAATCGTCGCGAAGTTGTTGACCGACGTGTCCGTGTTACGAAACTCGAGGTTCCTGCCGTTACCGAATGATGAGGAGCTGTTGCTGATATTGCTTCCAATCAAGCCGCTCTTGTCGAGGTAGAAGCGCTGATTACCGTTGGTCTCGGCACGGAAGAGGTGCGATGACACGCCGGATGACGTGTCTGTCATATTGATCAGCAAGCCGACCACGTTGCTGCCCGTATTCCAAGTACCCGCAAGGTTCACCATCGTGTCCGCACCTGTCGTCGTGAAGCCGGTTGCGTCGATAAGCGGCACGTTCGACTGGCCGGTGATGTCCAGAATGGCGGTCGGCGCGCTGCTACCGATACCGAGCTTATAACCCGTAACGCTGTTCGCCGGATTCACCAAGGTCGAGGTCGAGCTGACGGTGAAGTAGCGGGCGGTGTAGCCGATACCACCTGCCGTTGTTGTGTTCTGGACGTTGAAGAGGTTAGAGGTCGGACTCGGCATGAAGCCGGCGACCGTAAGAGGTTCGAACTTGCTGGCGAGATACGCCGCGCCGCTGCCCGTTGCAGAGCTGGTGACGTTGAGGGCGGTGTTCGTCGCACCCATGAAGTTCTGGGTGATGGCCACGACGTTGGCGCCGTGCTTCACCCAACCGGTGGTGAGGACATAGTCATCACTGAAGCTAGCGACGGCACCCGTGATGTTCTGTGTGCTTGCACCGTTGCCCGTGATCACACGAGTGACGCGCAACTGGTTACCGCTATTCGTGGTCGAGGTGGTGGTGTACGTCTGGGTATAGTCGATTTTCGCGATGGCGCCGGAGAAGGTTCCTGTGCCGGCGGTGCCGCTTTTGATGAGTTGCAGAAGGCCGCCACTGGTCATGGCGTTTGACGAAGAGATAAGGTAGAGGTTGTTCGCACTCGTGAGCGCGTTGGCGCTGATGATCACCGGGGTACCTCCTGTCGAAGTATTGGACTCGATGTTGACGAAGCCGGTCACGCCAGATCCCGAGAAGTTGCCTGTGGACACGAAATTGATGACACCGCTGCTGATCGGCTGGCTGGTGGGTGAACTGACGTAGAGTAAACTGCCGCTGGTCAGCGTGCTGTTCGTCTGGGTAATCGAGAGACCCTTGCCCGTCGTGAGCGCATTCGTGGTGATGTCCAAAGCCGTGTCGCTCGTGATGTTGTTGTACGAGAGGTTCGTGCTCGTCGAGCTGACGGTCAGGATACGGCGGCTGTAATCGCCCGCGGCGTTGGTGCGGTCTGTGACTTCGAAGATGTTCGTGTAGGTCGGGCTGCCGGAGATAATCTTGTCCGAACCGACCGTATCGGCAATGGTCACCGCGCCAAGCGAAGGCGAGAGCGAGATTTTCGCAGTACCTGTCGCATTGAGATACGCCTGGTTCAGGTTCACGGCGGCGCCTGATGCTGCCCACGACAAGCCGCCAGAACCGTCGTTCTGGAGCACTGTCGAGCCGCCGCCCTGTGAAGAAGGCCACGAGTAGATGACGCCGTTGATCTTAA
>CAYFZV010000002.1:31585-33149 GCA_964347735.1 uncultured Gammaproteobacteria bacterium | reverse complement strand
AGCGACCTGTTGCTCGTAACCCATGACGGACTGCCACCAGCCGGTGCACGGAGGGTGGTGCCAGCCGCCGAGCGACGTAAGATGCAAACCGCCGACGCACAGGGCATAGACGTCGGTCTGAGCTTCATCGCCGTCATAGGTCGAGTGTGCATGATCATGCGCGATGACGTACGCGCTCGCACCGCAAGCATCGCACGGCTGACGCACCGCCGCCTCCAAGCTCCTCAGCCAATAATGGCAAGCCAATCGTCCGGGTACGGACGGGTCCTTATAGTGCGCCTTTAATTGGTCGCGTGCGGCCTCGAGGTCCTCGACGAGTTCTTCCGGCCACAGTGGCGCCATGGCAATCGGTCCTTCCGAGCCTCCAAGGTCGCGCATGAGGCGCGAGACCATGAACCAGGCAGGTCCGTCTTCATATCCTCCACCATAAGCGCCCTGGAAGTCGCCCCTAAAATCGCGCCAGACCTTGCCCGTCTTCCAACCGACGCGTATACCTTTGAGCGCTTCGACGATGAGTTCGAGATCCCGAGCGGGTTGGAAGAGTTCCCACCAGCGATCCTGAGCGGCGAGGTAGTCCGCATCACCATGGAACGTCGTGAAACCGCCCGCCTGCTGCGCCCGTCGCAGGGCATGTTCCGCTTCGCTCGCCGCACGGCTTGCCGCTTTCGAGAGACTGCTGGCGCGCTCCATCGCGTTCATAAAATACGCGATCATTGGACCTTTCGAATACGATTCCATGGAAAAACCTTTCTCGAGGACGCCAAGAGTCTAGCCCCTAAAAGCGAGGTCGTCAATGAAAAAGACCGCCCTCATTCAGAGAGCGGTTTCGTCGATTGCGTCGATGATCGTAGCGATCGACTTCGCCGAATCTGTTTCTGCCTAAGACCTCCGGTCGATGTGGCGGGTACCGTCATACGACAAGATGCAGCGGCCGCTCTCATCATGCGCTTGATAATGGAGGCGGCCCGAGTTGGGCACAGCCACCGCCTCCCACGCTTCTTCCCAGCTGTCACAATCGCGTATGAATCTGGCGCATTCTTCAGGGCTGCCAAGGAAACCATCCGCGTACGAGATATCAATCTCGATGATACGGAACTTCCCGGCCGGCGCTTTCGTATCCACTTTCTCGTGCTCAGGCATCGTACTCACCTCCTCTGCCGGGAGCCTAGACGAAAAACGCCCTCCTGTCAATCAGGCGGGCGTTCGTCTTTTAGGCGATCTTCTCGATCTGGATGGTGGTGAAGGGCTGACGGTGGCCGTTAACGCGCTTGTAGCGGCTCTTCGGCTTGTACTTCACGATCTGGATCTTGGCCGCGCGGCCGTGTTCGACGACCTTGGCCGTAACCTTGGCGCCCTCGACGTTCGGGGTGCCGAGCTTGAGGTCGCTGCCATCCTCGGCGGAGACGAGGAGCGTCGGGAGCTCGAGCATCGAACCGGCGTCAGCCGTGATCTTTTCGACCTTCACGGTCTGGCCTTCTTTGACCTTGTATTGTTTGCCGCCGGTGGTGATGACTGCGTACATAAGGGTTTTATCTGAAAGTGAGCCCATTCTAGCAGGGTCGCC
>CAYFZV010000002.1:16777-31485 GCA_964347735.1 uncultured Gammaproteobacteria bacterium | reverse complement strand
TCAAAGCGCCTTGATCGTCAATGCATCGCCGGGAACCAGGCCGAGGTCGGCTGCGGTACCCGCATTCAATTCAAGTACCGTATCGGCGGGTTCGGACGGGCTGTAGGTTTCGAGTTTTTCGCTGGCCGCGACCGGCACCGATGCGTCGATGTCGACAATCTTGCCCTCGCGGATCCAGATGATGTCGATGGGAAAACGCATGTCTTTCATCCAGAAGACCCAGTACTGCGCGGTGTCGAACGGAAAATACATACCATGACCGTCTTCCAGGCGATCGCGGTCGCCCAAACCTTTTTCTCTTTTTTGATTCGTATCCGCCACTTCGACCGTGAAGGTTTTCCCCTTCAGAGTTATTTCAGCCAGCACTTGCCGCTCTGCCTTCCACGACGAGTGGACGCGAAGCACGACGGCCATCAGGAGCACGAGGATGGCGATCGCGATGGCCGGCGAGAATTTTTTCGGACTAGCGGGAGCTTCGGTCATGCGGGCGGCGTCGAAGAATGAAAGCGGTCAGCACGAACAGTATCGCAAGGATCGCGAGGGCGAGCAATTTCTGGCGCCCGCGGATGAACAAACCCGCGCCGCCGAAGGCTGCGGCGAAAAACCAATACAACGCGACGGTCTGTCCAGGGCTCAATCCTCCGCGCACCAAACGGAAATGAAGATGTTCGGCGTCGCCTTTTGCGATCGATCTTCCTGATACTGCGCGGCGAGCGATCGTCCAGGCCACGTCCATGATCGGTACGGCCAAGACGAGCAGCGTGATGCCGATCTTCGCGCCGGAAAGGATCGCCATCGTGCCAAGCAGGAATCCGACGAGCGTCGATCCCCCTTCGCCCAGGAAGATCGAGGCGGGGCGGGCATTGAAAAAAAGGAAGCCACCGAGCGCTCCGGCGGCGGCCATCGCCAGACGTGCGAGTTCCGGCTGCGCCATTTCAGGCGTCAGGCTGAAGAGCGCGATGACAGCGAAACCGATCACGCCGAGACCGGAAACCAGGCCGTCGAGACCATCGAGAAGCTTCGTTGTGTAGGTCATGCCCATGAGCCAGACGAACGTGAAGAGATCGGCCGGCAGCGTCAGCTGATACGGCACACCACCGTGACGGAACAACGTGAGGTCCCATTGGTCCAGGCGGAAGACGCCGCCGAACGGATTCGTGATGACATCTGCGCCGATGCCGGAGGCAATGATCGTCAGCGCGGCGAGCGCCGGAAAAACGATCTGGAACGCGGGACGAAGACGATAGCGATCGTCGAGCGCGCCGCCGATGACGAGGATCGCGGTGCCCACGAGCATCCCGATCAAGTGCTTTTCAAGCAAAAAACCGCCAAGAAGGCCTTGTCGTACGCACAAGACAGCCGCCATGAAAGCGACGAAGACGGCGATGCCGCCGAGTAAGGGCGTCGCGCGTTCATGCGTCTTACGATCGCCGTCCGGACGATCCACGATGCCGGCACGAGCCGCCAAAAAACGGACCACGCGGGAGGTGACCATCGAAAAAAACAGCCCGTACAAGAAAGCGTTCATGATGCTGGAAAAACGTTTGACAGTCGCTTCGTACCCACGGTACCGTGCAACATCGGCTGAAGCAAGATGCCGAAGGAGGTTCAATGTCCATCAAGGAAACGTTACCGAGCGATTTGGTGACCGTGCGTAAAACGACGAGCGGCGCGTACGGTTACGTGAACCGGCGTACGATGCACACGCGGGTGATCATCACGGAAGAACCTGCCTTTTCCGACGATCCGTTCGCGGATGCGTACGATATCCTCTCCAGGACGCCGACCATCGATCTGCCGATACCGATCGACCTCGAGATTCCGCATTCCCACGAGTTCGATCCCGACCTGTGTTCCTGCAGTTCGATCCGCGAAGCGCTCGGACTCTGCCTGGAAGTGACCGTCGACAGCGCCTACGTCATTCCGAAACTGGAATTGAACGAGGAGTCGATGGTCAAACACAGGCTCGAAAAGAACGCCGAAGAGGCACGACGTGTCTGGCCGCGCATCGCGCTGCGCTACTGCCCTTTCGACGGACGCGACATGGACCCGCGTCTCTCGACGATTCCCTACCCCGCCACGGATCCGAGACCGTTCTGCTGCGAGTGGATGAAGATGATGACCTCGATCGAGCGCATCCGCTTGTCCGCGCCGGGCGAAAGGGCGCAAACGGCGCGTTTCGTCATTCCGGACAGTCCGGATCTCCGGTTCTTTCATTGCCCGCGCTGCGGCACGGAAACATCCGCGCTCTTCAAGCGGCGCCAACGGCTCTATCTCCGCTCCCAAGCCCTTCATTGAAGGGCTTTTTTCATTAAAAAACCTCACGGAGTTCCGTGAGGTTCGAGATCGGACAGGTCAATCATGAGGGACTCGACGCCGCCTTCAGGCCGTTCGATCTCGACCCGCAGGCCGTATCGATCGAGCAGCGGCGCGTCCGCGTCCGGGGAATCGGCAACTGCGGGAAGCGGGACCACTTCCCGGACGATACCATCGACAACGCCGTGCTTCGAAAGGAATCGCACGGCCCGGCCATCCGGATACAGTTTCTGCAGGTCTTCGAGGCTCAAGCCCATGGGATTCCTCCTTTCTGGCTATTCGGGCGGAGTCGCTTCTAGAGCGACGAGATCAGGTGTCTCTTCGAGATTTCTCAGCAGGAGTTCCAGCTCGTTCACGCTCGCCACAAAGGCGGGCCGATACACGGGCGGCGCGAGTTCGCAGGCAAGGCGATGGAAGCCCTCCATGTAGTACTCGCGCGTTTCCTTAATCTTGCGCATGCGTTTCTCTGCGGAACAATCCCGCAACGAACGCATGTTATCGAGGCGGTCACACAACTTGGCGGTCATGAATCGCCAGTCGCCGCTCGCGAAGACGCGCGCGGCCGTTTCCGCCTTCGTTTCGCCTTCAACTTTGGTGACGGTCAGGACACCACGTGCGATGTCACGACCGAAGAACTGCTCGATGAAGTGCGGTTCAAGATCGCGATCTTCGACACTGTCATGGAGCAGAAGCTCGCAGATGACGACGACGTCGTGCAGCTTCAAATCATCGATGGCGATCAGTGTTGCGCGCCGGAGGTGTTCGAAGTAGCGCAATGGCTCCCCGTTCTCCCCTCGCTCTTCACGTACCTGGCCACGATGCACTTCTTTGACCACGATGTACGCCAGCCGGACGAGATTGACCTCGCTCGGCGCGAGCGCCATTTGCAGGCGAGCGAAAAATGTTTTCCGGTTCTCCTTCATCACGTTCCTTTCGAAGGTGCGTACCGCCACCAAAACACGAATTGTCGATCTTGTCAAAACCCCGTTCTTGGGGTATACAGAGGTGCCGCTTGTCGGCTGGAGAAGACCATTGCATACGCACCAGACGCCTTGGTTCACTCATGTTCCTCCGAATCTCGTGACGGCGTTCGCGGGACTGCTTGTCCCCGTCATGTGCCTGGCATTCGTCACTGGGAACGTCGCGTTTGGGGCCACCCTCTTCGCCACGATCGCGCTGGCCGACGGCATCGACGGCGCCTTGGCCCGGTATCAGGAGCGTCAACGCAAAAAAGGATTTCTAGGGCCGGAAACGCGCCGCAACCCATGGTTGCAACGCGGTGAAACGGCGCTCGGTACGATGCTGGATCCGTTTGTCGACAAGGTCTGCTACTATGCCGCGCTCATTCCACTCGGTTTGCACGCGCTGCCGCTCATCGGCATCGCCGGCTCGATCGGCATCGCGCTCACGCTTTCAAGCGTGCGAGCGTTCGCCGGCTGGTATTGGCGTCTCGCGCTGCCGTCGAATTCCTACGGCAAGATCAAAGTGCAGTTCGAACGCGCCACGATCGCCAGTCTCGTTTTTCAGACATCCATCACGTCGTTCGCAGTCGTCACCCATGCCATCTTCCTGACGGCTATTCTCCTCGCGGCGGTGTCGCTGCTCGGACAATGCTGGAGTCTGCGCGATCAGCTCAAAAAAAACCGGAACCCCTGAAGGTTCCGGATTTTCTTTTTTCAAATTAGCGCTGCGCGACAGTCGGTGCGGTCACGGCCATGTATTCCACGCTCGGCGTCGGCACCATGCCCATGCCTTGGACCTTGCTTTCAACGGCTTGGACCGACTGTTCCTGCGCGACTTTCAATTCCAGCTTCTCGCCCTGTTCTTTCAAATCGGAAATCTGGTTTTCAAGCGTGCGGATCTGGTAGCCCTTGGAAGAAGCCACGTTGATTTCCACCAGGTAGCCCGCACCGAACAGCACGACGAGGCCGACCAGGACGAATGCCGCCGGCTTCAAACGGAAACCGCCGCGCGCTTTGCGCAGGGTCTGGGCGGGATGACGATGATGGAACTTTCGCGGCATGGCTATTTCTTTTGGGCGATGCGGAGTTTTGCGGAACGCGCGCGCGGGTTCGCCTCGAGTTCGTCCGCGCCGGCCATAATGGGTTTGCGCGTGACGACTTTGAGGTCGGGAGATTCTTCAAAGAAATTCTTGACGATGCGGTCTTCGAGCGAGTGGAAGCTGATGACCGCGACCTTGCCGCCGGACGCGAGAAGGCGAACGGCCTGCGGCAGTGCGGCTTCGATATTGCCCAGTTCATCGTTCGTGGCGATGCGCAGCGCTTGGAACGCCTGTGTCGCCGGGTGGATCTTTGGCTTGCCCCAGCGCGTGCGCTCGGGCACGGCCGAAGCGATGATCGTGGCGAACTGGGACGTCGTGGAAATGGCCGCGTGCTCGCGGGCTTGGAGAATCGCGGCGACCATGCGGCCGGACGCGCGTTCTTCTCCGTAGTCGCGGAAAATGCGGATCAACTCTTCCTTAGGCCAGGTGTTGACGATGTCGGACGCGGTCACGTCGCCCGAGGCGTCGTAGCGCATGTCGAGCGGCCCGTCGAAACGGAACGAAAAGCCGCGGTCGGGATCATCGATCTGGAACGAGGAATAGCCGAGGTCGAACAAAATACCGGAGACTTCCGGGAAGGCGCACGCCCCCGCAAACCGCTCAAGGTCACGATAGCTCCCGCGAACAAGCATCGCGCGGGAACCGAATCGTTCGAGCTTTTTACGAGTCTCCTCCAACGTGCGCGCATCCCATTCGATCCCCAGGAGCCGGCCGTTCGGTGCGGTCGCCTCCAGGAGCGCCGAGGCGTGTCCGCCTCCGCCGAGCGTCGCATCGACGACGCTGTCGTTTGGTTTCGGGTCGAGGTGTTCAAGAACTTCGTTCAGGAGAACGGGAATGTGACCGGGCATAGCTACACGCCGAGAGCTCCGAGTTGCTCGGCGATGTCGCCGGAGTCCTTCTCGGTCTTCTGCTTGTAGGCATTCCAAGCTTTCTCATCCCAGAGCTCGAGGTGGTTGTACAAGCCGGCGATCACGACGTTCTTTTTGACGTTCGCATACTTCCGAAGATATTCCGGCAGAACGATCCTCCCCTGCCCGTCGATCGCGCAATCCATGGCGCCAGCCAGCATCAAACGGGCGAAGGCGCGGGAATTGGACTGGCTCATCGGCATGGCAGCGAGCTTGTTGGCCAGCTTCTGCCATTCGGAAGAGGTGTAGACGTACAAGCAACCATCAAGACCGCGCGTGACGATCGCGCCGGACTCAAGATCCCCGCGAAACTTTACGGGAATCGCGAGACGTCCTTTTTCGTCGATCGAGTGCCTGTATTCCCCAATAAACATAGCGGTCTTTTGTGTTTTCCCCACTTCTCACCACGATGCAGGTATTATACCCCACTTTTTACCACCAGGCAACCCCCTTCCCCACTTCGAAAAATGGGGATAAAAAAACAGAAGCCGTCCGATGAACAGTTTGACAGTGCGAACATTTTCCGATGTAGTGGCGCCACCAAACACAGGAGGTTCCCGTGCACAAGATCGCGTTCTTTCTTCTCGCGCTGATGATGGGCGGTTGCGGACCGGAATCGGACGAGGTCCGCTACTGGACGCTCGGCGCCTACTTCGCGGTTATGGTTGCAGTCTTCCTCGCCTGCTTCATCCACCGCCTGATCACGCGCAGGTATTGGATCAACCCGCTTGAATGCATTTCTAACGGCATCGGACTTGCCGGCATTACCGCCCTTTGCGCGTCGCCGTTCTACGGCTACGCCGAAGGAACCTTCGGAGGATTCGCCATGCTCTTCATCCTGGGCATCGTCGGACTCTTGATCTTCAAGCTTCTCGACGCATGACCTGACCGATACGCGCGCAGAGATTCTGCGCGTTTTATGTATCCTTGAGAAACTTTTTTCCACGACGGTAACGGTGGTAGCCGATCGCGAACCGATGCGCTTCGTCGCGGGCGTGTTGGAGGATTTTTTTGTAGCGCGTGACGACGCGGATGAGTTCGGGTGTCTTTTCACCGTAGACGACGACATCCTGCTTGCGGTCGAACCCTTTGGCCAGGCCGATCGTGGGAATCTTCAAACCGAGACGCATCAAGACCTCCATCGCGGCATTCACCTGTCCCCGACCGCCGTCGATGACGAGCAGGTCGGGAATTTTCCAATCTTCATTCTTTTCGCCAGGTCGCGCGTGCATGAATCTTCTCTTCAGCACTTCTTTCATCATCGCGATATCATTCGCGCCTTTGACCGTCTTGATCTTGAATTTCTTATACAGGTTTTTCTTAGGCAGGCCCTCAACGAAGACCACGCCGGAAGCGACGGCGTGCTCTCCCATGATATTCGAAATGTCGTACGCCTCGACACGACCGAACACGTTGATGCCGAGGTCGCGCACTTCATGCAAATCGTCTTCGCGCTTGATGACCGAGACGTCCTGAATATGCGTCAGCGCGAACGTGAGATTGCGGAGCTTGGCAGCCTCTTCAAAATTCTCCGCCTTGGCCGCAGCCTTCATTTGCTTTTCCGTCTCCTTCAAAATTTGTGTTTTCTTGCCTTCGAAAAACAGCACGAGACGGCGAATGACCTTGGCGTAGTCGCGTTTCGAAATCGCCCCGACGCAGACGCCCGGACACAATTTGATGTGGTAATAAAAGCACGGCCGTTTCTGCCCCGGCTCGCAATCCGACCAGTGGAACAATTTGCGCGTGAGCTCCAGAGCGGCGCGGATCGACGAAGTCGAAGTGTACGGGCCGAAAACGTGCTTGAATTTCTTTTTCGGCGTCGCTTCGAGTTCGTAGCCGCGAATCAAGATCGGTTTTGGATACGGCTCATTCGTGATCGCGAGATGCAAGAAACTCGAATCATCCTTGCCGATCACATTGACGGGCGGTTTCAGGCGGCGGATCTCATTCGCCTCGAGAATCAGCGCCTCGATCGCTGTCGGCACCGTCTGCCAATCGATCTCGGCAATCATCGGCACCATCTTCTCGATATGCGCGCCGTGCGGGCGCTGCCAATACTGAAGCACGCGCCGCGCCAGCGAAACCGCCTTGCCGACATACAAAATCTTGCCGACTGCGTCTTTCATGTAATAGACGCCCGGCGTTTCGGGAATTTCGGTTTCTTTCAGTTTGAGATGCGCTGGGAGTTTCATCCCTTGAGGTACTTCTTCAGATATTTTCCGGTCAGCGATTTGGCGCTGCGGGCGATGTCTTCCGGCGTGCCCTGCGCGACGATTTCGCCGCCGCGGTCCCCTCCTTCGGGGCCAAGGTCGATGACGTGGTCGGCCGTTTTGATGACGTCGAGGTTGTGTTCGATGACGAGCACCGTGTTTCCGTAGTTGACCAGGCGGTGCAGGACTTCAAGAAGTTTGTCGATGTCGGCGAAATGGAGACCTGTCGTCGGCTCGTCGAGCAGGTAGATCGTGCGACCGGTCTGACGCTTGGAAAGTTCCGAAGCGAGTTTCACGCGTTGTGCTTCACCGCCCGAGAGCGAGGTCGCGCTCTGTCCGAGTTCGAGGTACGTCAAACCGACTTCTTTCAGAAGTTTCAGCTTGTCGTAGATCCACGGAATGTCGCGGAAGAATTCGACGGCTTCCTCGACGGTCATTTTGAGGATGTCGTGGATCGACTTGTCCTTGTATTGCACCTCGAGCGTTTCGCGATCGAAACGGCGGCCTTTGCAGACGTCGCATTGGACATAGACCGTCGGTAGGAAGTGCATTTCGATCGCGATCGTGCCGTTGCCTTCGCAGTTCTCGCAGCGTCCGCCCGGACGATTGAACGAAAATCGTCCGATCTGGTAGCCGCGCATGCGCGCTTCGGCCGTCGAAGCGAAGAGTTCACGGATGTGCGTCCACGAGCCGGTGTAGGTCGCGGGGTTCGAGCGCGGCGTGCGGCCGATCGGCGACTGGTCGATGACGATCACCTTGTCGAGATGCTCGAGGCCGAGGATCTGCTTGTGCTTGCCGGCTTTGTACTGCGTGCCGTTCAGCTTGTTCGAAAGCGATTTCCAAAGTACGTCTTCCATCAAGGTCGATTTGCCGGAACCGGAGACGCCGGTCAGGCAGACGAATTTTCCGAGCGGGATTTCGACGTCGACGTTCTTCAGGTTATTCTCGCTCGCGCCTTTGATGCGGATCGCGCCTTTGTTCTTGGTGCGGCGATTGCGCGGCACGGCGATCTTCAAATCGCCGTTCAGATATTGCACCGTCAATGACTCCTTGTTGTGCGGACCTTTGACCAGCACGTCAGGCATCGAGCCTTGCGCGACAATGCGTCCGCCGTGCTTGCCGGCCAGCGGACCAAAATCGACGAGATGATCGGCGGTGAAAATTGTATCCTCGTCATGCTCGACGACGACGATCGTGTTGCCGAGGTCGCGGAGATGCGTCAGCGTTTCCAAAAGCTTGGCGTTGTCGCGCTGATGCAGGCCGATCGTCGGCTCGTCGAGCACATAGAGCGCGCCGACGAGTTTCGAACCGATCTGCGAAGCCAAACGGATACGCTGCGCTTCGCCGCCCGAGAGCGTGCCGGCTTTGCGCGAAAGCGTCAGGTAATTTAAGCCGACGTCGAGCATGAACTGCAGGCGCGACGTGATTTCTTTCAAGACCGAGACCGAAATTTCCTTTTCCGTCTCGTTCAATGTGAGGCCTTTGAAAAATTCCGAAGCCTCGTCGATGGACAGCGAGGTGATGTCCAAAATGCTTTTCTTGCCGCCCAACCACACATGCAGCGCTTCCTTGCGCAGGCGCGCTCCGTTGCAATCCACGCAGGGTTTCTCGCTCCAAATAGATTCGGTGCCAAGGCCGTGGCAGGTCGGGCAGGCGCCGTAGGGGCTGTTGAAGGAGAAGAGGCGCGGCTCGACTTCCGGGAACGAGAAACCGTCGTCCGGACAGGCGTAGGCCGACGACATGACATGTTCGGAACCGTCCGAGTACACGAAGGTCACGACGCCGTTCGCGCGATCAAGCGCCGTTTCGACGGCTTCGGCCAACTGGCTTCGAAATCCCTTGTTGTTTTCGAGCGGCCAACCGAGCGGCACGCGGTCGACAAGCAATTCGATTGTGTGCGTGCCGTAGCGCGACAGCGAAATGCGTTCGCGCAGGTTCTTCCACTTGCCGTCGATGCGCACTTCCGCGAAGCCGGACGTGTAGAGATCGTTCAGCATCTGCAGGTATTCGCCCTTGCGGCCGCGAACGATCGGCGCGAGCACCTTCAAGTGGTCGTAGTGAACCTTCTTCTTTTTCAAAAGTGATTCCTTGCCGGAGATCGCCTTGTTTTCAGCGACCTGCTCGGAATGGATCGACTTGGTGCGCTCAACCGCGGCGTCGACGATCTCTTCCGGCGTAAGTTTGCGGATCTCCTTCTTGCACATCACGCAATGCGGACGACCCACGCGCGCATACAGGACGCGCAGGTAGTCGTAAATTTCCGTGATGGTCGCGACGGTCGAGCGCGGATTCGAAGAATGCGCCTTCTGGTCGATAGCGATGGCCGGGCTCAAACCCTCGATCTCGTCGACGTCAGGCTTCTGCATCTGGCCGAGGAATTGGCGAGCGTAGGCCGAGAGCGATTCGACGTAGCGGCGCTGACCTTCAGCAAAAATCGTATCGAAAGCCAGGCTCGACTTCCCCGATCCGGAGACGCCGGTCAAGACGATCATTTTATTGCGCGGCAGCACCAAATCAATGTTCTTGAGATTGTGCTCGCGCGCGCCTTTGATGACGATGTTTTCTTGCATGGAATCGTGAGGTTACTGCCGTTTGCCGCGCTTGGCAACCTTCGGCACCTTTTGCGCTTCAGCCTGTTTCTTCTTCAACTCGTGGATCTCGTCACGCAGCAAGGCGGCCAGTTCGAATTCGAGCGACTTGGCGGCTTCGCGCATCTGCGCTTCTTTTTCCTTGAGCACCTCGTCGACCGGACGCTTCTCGGCCTTGGCTTCGAGTTCGAGATTTTTCTTGGCCGCTTTTTCGCGCGCCTTCTCGATCTCCGTGAACATCGAGGTCAGCGACTTCTTGATCGTCTTCGGCGTGATGCCGTGTTCCGTGTTGTAGGCGATCTGCCGTTCGCGGCGGCGATTGGTTTCCTTGATCGCGCGCGACAACGAACCGGTGTCGCCGTCGGCGTAGAGCACGACCTGGCCGCCGACGTTACGGGCCGCGCGGCCGATCGTTTGGATCAGCGAGGTTTCGGAACGCAGGAAACCTTCCTTGTCGGCATCAAGAATCGCGACCAGCGAAACTTCTGGCAGATCGAGGCCTTCGCGCAGAAGGTTCACGCCGATCAGCACGTCAAAGTCGCCTCGGCGGAACTCATGGAGAATCTTGATGCGGTCGAGCGTCTCCACGTCGGAGTGGATATACTTCACCTTGATCTTCAGTGATTCGAGATACGACGTCAGGTCCTCGGCCATTTTCTTGGTGAGGGTCGTCGCCATGACGCGTTCGTCTTTTTTGATGCGGCCTTTGATACGTTCGATCAAATCTTCAACCTGACCCTTGTACTCACCGTTCGCGTCTCCAGTGACCGGTTTCACAATGACTTCCGGATCGATCAAACCTGTCGGACGGATGATCTGTTCGACCGTCTGCGCGGCGTGTTCGGCTTCGTATTTGCCCGGCGTGGCCGAAACGAAAATCGTCTGCGGCATGCGCTCTTCGAATTCCTTCATGCCAAGCGGGCGGTTGTCGGCTGCACTCGGCAGGCGGAAACCGTAGTCGATCAGGGTCTTCTTGCGTGCCGCGTCGCCCGCCGACATGCCGCCGATCTGCGGAATCGTTACGTGCGATTCGTCGATGACGAGCATGAAATCTTTCGGGAAGTACGACAAGAGCGTATCCGGCGGCGATCCCGTGGGACGACCTGAAAGCGGCTGCGAATAGTTTTCGATGCCGTGGCAGTAGCCGACTTCGCGCATCATCGCCATGTCGTAGCGCGTGCGGCGATCGAGGCGCTCGGCCTCGAGCAGCTTGCCTTCCTTGCGGAATTTTTCGAGCTGCTCTTTCAATTCTTTTTCAATCGATCCCAATGCGCGCGTGCGATCCTCGAGATTGGTAATGAAATGCTTGGCAGGGAAAATCCACACGTCCTCGACCTGCTCGGCGCGCTTGCGCGTGACAGGGTCGATCTTGTAGATGCCTTTGATCTCGCCGAGACCCGTCTCGATGCGATAAATCATTTCTTCGTTGGCCGGCATGACTTCGACCGTCTCGCCGCGCACGCGGAAGTGGCCACGCGTCAGGTCGGCGGTCGTGCGTTCGAATTGCATCGCGATGAAGCGCTTGAGCACCTCCTCGCGCGTGATACGCTCCCCCGTTTTGAAATGCAGGACGGTCTTCTCGTATTCTTCCGGTGCGCCCAAGCCGTAAATGCATGAAACCGAAGCGATGATAATGACGTCCTTGCGCGTCAGAAGCGCCTGCGTCGAGGCGTGGCGCAGACGATCAATCTCCTGGTTGATCATCGCTTCCTTCTCGATGTACGTATCGCTCGACGGCACGTACGCTTCCGGCTGGTAGTAGTCGTAATAAGAAACAAAATACTCGACGGCGTTCTCCGGGAAAAATTCGCGGAACTCGTTGCAGAGCTGCGCGGCCAACGTTTTATTGTGCGCGATCACGAGCGTCGTGCGCTGGAGCTGTTGGATGACGTTGGCCACCGTGTACGTCTTGCCGGAACCCGTCACGCCGAGAAGCGTCTGCATCTGATGGCCCGTCTTCAAGCCGGCCACAAGCTTTTCGATGGCTTGCGGCTGGTCTCCGGCGGGGCTGTATGGCGCCTTAAGCTTGAAGTCCATGCGATGCAGAGATAAGAACGCAAAATACCGCTCGCCGACGGTTCTGTCAACAATAGCAGCTTAGAGAATCAGATGGCGAACGTGTCAAAAAAACAAGAGCCCCCTCGAGGTGAGGAGGCTACGGCGCGAGCGGACGAGATGGCGTCAGTTGCCGATAGGATCGGGTGCCGGCGGATCAGGTTCCGGTACCGGTGCGTGGACGTCTTTGGAGATGATCTCTCCGTGTGTGGAGCCACGGGAAACGTGGCCGGAAGACTTGATGACGAGGGCAGGAAGTTTGGCGACGGGGCCGGAACCGGCTGCGAGGGTCTGGGGAGCGGTTTCGGAAGCGGGAGCTTCCGTGGGAGGAACAAGAACGGCGTCTGGAGCGGCGAGTGGGACGGGGCCGGAACCGGCCGCGAGGACAGGAGCGTTCTCTTCGGAAGCAGGAGCTTCCGCCGGGATATCGATGGGCGAGGTGTTGAGAAGGTCCTCGCGAGCAGTGTCATCGTGGTCGTCTTGAAACGAGTTCGGTCGGCGTCGAAGGGTACCGATGAAGATACCGAGGATGAAGATGCCTACTGCGACAGCGATCGTGATGAAGGTGATGTTGGAACTTTGTGCGGATGCGGGACCGCTCTGATCGAGCGGTGTTGACGTACCGGGACCAGGTGGAGGCTTGGCGTCGTTGGATGCAACCTTGTCCTTTGACGACGAGGCGCGAGTGTCTTGGGCAGCAAGCGGTTGCGGCGGATCCTTCGGAGGATCCGCATCGGTCATGATTTCGCGCTTCCAATTCGGCGTGCCTGATGAGGCGAGGAAGACGCTTTCGCGTCGTTGTGCTTCTGCAGCGATGCGTTCTGCGCGTTTTGTCCTGGCCATCGCCAGGCGCGTATCACGTTGTGCGTCTGCACGAACGTCCTTCGGAAAGATCTCGGCGACTTCGCGCATGAACTGCGCATGGTATTCATTCATGCGCAATCGATCTCGCTTGAGATCTTTCACGTCGGCGAAGATCGTGTCTGCCTTCGGTGGCGAGGTTGTACCGTGCGACGCACGTCCTCTCGGACGAGAGTCGTTTGCGGCGGCGTTGATTCGAGCCTGACCTTCCTGACGCGCACGCCAGAGAGACTTGGTAACGTCCAAGTCCACCGACGAGAGGATCTGGGAGATCGGAACGATTTCACGCGTGACGAGCGGTGCGGCGGCTTCTTGCGAAACTTCCGCAACCGGATCCGCGGTTTTCACCTCGGACACCGGCGGCGCTTCGAACACGATCGGCTGCGACTCCGTACTGGGAACCGCGGCCGATACCGGCAGGCGCAATGCCTGCCTTTGACCGTACTGCGGGTACTTGTGTCCGGCACACGCGCCGGCGAAAAACAGGGAAACCAGTGAGAACCACAGAACGATGGTCGTACGCATCGGTACCTCCATTTCCGCTTAAAGAAGCGGAAAAAACAGATTGTCCAAAGACAGAAACGAGGCTACCAGGTGAATGGGAAAGTGTCAAGTGTTGTGGATAAAAACAATACCCGCCCTGGAAAAGGCGGGTTCCATCATTTTAATGACCAGATGGGAGGGGTCAGTTGAGGCGTTCAGGTGGAATGATCTTGGAAGATCGAACTTCGTTGGCTGCGATCTGGAGACGCGAGTTCACGGCCGCAAGCTCGGCGCAGCGAACGGCCAGCGTATGCACATTGCGATCGCGTTTTGCGATCTCCTCGTCCTTCTTGGCCAGAGCTCCCGCATTCTTCTTGAGGTTATTGTTCTCCTCGCGAAGTTCGCGGATGATGGCGTACATCGCAAGGACAAGCACAATACCGGCGAAGATCAGGAACATCTTGATCGTGGGAAGGTCTTCGAACATGTTGGCCTCCTTGGCCGGATGGGTGTGAGGAAGTTGCGGTGACAATGTCCGTCGGAGACTCCAATCGGATTGGAAGCTTTGACGGAAGCGCGAGGAGAGTTTCTCCTGCGCGCGAGAGCGGAACGAAGTCGGTCAACGGCACATTCGCTCGGACTCGAGTAAATACGCATTCACCCGATCGTGGTTGCCGCGATCAGCGGCACTGGCGATGAGCATGCCGTAATAGACCACACACGGAGATTCAGGGGACCAGCTGGCCGGAACTGTTTGCACAATCGGCACCGTCGGCCTGTTCACGTACTCGGCCACGTTCCAAGCGTTGCGATCGCCATACCAGTTGCCGAGCAGGAAGCATACGATTGCCGTAATGCCGATGGCGGCAAAGACGGGCGGGAAAGAGAACGCGGTCTTCACTTCACGTACGAGTTCGTTCATGATTGGCCTCCTTGGCCGGTGAGTTGTTGTGGGGACGGGTTTCAGGGAAGTTCGACGACTGCGGTTTGATAGGTGTAGGACACCATGATCATCTCGTCGGCCGTGAACTCGTAGAGCTTACGTTCGTTCTTGCCCGTAATCCTGTAGAGGCATTCGCGCTTCTGGTTGCCGGGGCAAGCCTTGCGAAGCGTTGTGAAAGGCTTCGGGGTCTCCTGCGTACCGGAATCGAAGAGCTGCTGGCCTGACTTCATGTTCTTGACCGTGACGCGGACGACGTTCTTCTCGAGCGGCTCGGCCGAGGCC
>CAYFZV010000002.1:0-16677 GCA_964347735.1 uncultured Gammaproteobacteria bacterium | reverse complement strand
TGAGGGAAATGAGCAGGTTCTTCATCAGGAATCCTCCGGTTTTGCTTGGGTTTCAGCCAGTTCTACGATGTGCGCATGATAGCACGTTTTGACGGTTTTGTCAATGGTTTTTAACAGAAAAAAAGGGCTTCGGTTCGCCCTGGAAATCCGCTGTAAGATAGGGCGGGTTAAGGCCGTCTAGGGATATGCGTCCGCACCACCCGCTCTTTTTTGCCTGTTCCCTCACCTCCCCAACGATATGAACATCAAGATCCTCCGAGCCATGGGTGCGGCCGCGGTCCTGACAGCATTGTTCCTTGTCGATTCCGCCACAACGGTCCCGAACTCCATCCTGTCCGCGCTCAACCTTCCTAAGAACGCGTTCACCGCGGCGTGGAAGTAGTTTTCCCGACCGGAATCCTCTCTGCAGGCCGGCGCCGGCCTCGAAAAGCCGTCCCTTTTACGGGGCGGCTTTTCGTTTCGGATCACGGATGCAGATTGAACATCTGGCCCGGCGACGGCACGTAGGCGTCGATGTGCAGGTCGCGTTTCAGTTTGCGCTCGAGCGTCTCGGCGGCGTTTTCTTCACCGTGCGTCACCAGCACGACCTCCGGTTTCTTGGGCGCGCTCTGGATCCAACGCAGCAATTTGGCTTGATCGGCGTGCGCGCTCCAGGCACCGACGGATGTGACGGTCGCGTTGACCAGCACGTCGCGACCGTGGATGCGCACCGACTTCGCGCCTTCGTACAAGCGGCGCCCGACCGTGCCGTGCGCTTGGTAGCCGACGATCATGAGCGTCGAATGCGGATCGGGCAGGTAGCGGATGAGATGATGCAGGATGCGTCCGCCCGTCATCATGCCCGATCCGGCCAAGATGACTTTCGGCGCCACGACGTCGTTGATTTTTTTCGACATGTCCGAAGTCTTAGTCGCGACGAATCCCGGCAGCGAGAAGAGATCGTGCCCGGAGAGCATTTCCGATTTCGCGTTCTCGTTGAAATAGCGTCCGTATTCTTCGTAGACGTGCGTCGCGTTGATCGCGAGCGGGCTGTCGAGAAAAATCGGCAGGCGCGGGATCTCGCCGTTCTCGGCCAGGCGGTGCAAGGTCAGCATGATCTCCTGCGTGCGTTCGATCGCGAAGGTCGGGATCATCAAGACGCCTTTCTTGGCGACGGTCTCTTTCACGAGGTCGCGCAAAATCGTGCGCCGCGTTTCCAAATCTTCATGCAGGCGGTCGCCGTAGGTCGATTCGATCACCAAGACGTCGCAGGCCGGAAGCGCCGTGGTGGGCCGGAGGATCGGCACGTCGTCGTTGCCGAGATCGCCGGAGAAGACGATCGTGCGTCCTTCGACTTGGAATTCAATGAAGGCCGAGCCGAGCACGTGGCCGGCGTCGTGAAATGTGGCCTTGATCGCGCCGGCGCAGATCTCGGCGGTGCTTTCGTATTCGACGGGCGTGAGACGACTCCCTGCCGTCTCGACATCCTCTTCCTCATACAGTGCCGGGACGCGATCGCGCTTTTCCGAATCCCTCATCACGGAGAGCATGTCGTTCCACAACAGCTTGCTAAGCTCGGCCGTCGGGAATGTCGAAAAGATCGGGCCTCGGTAGCCGCGCTTCACCAAAAGAGGGACGCGCCCCACGTGGTCCATGTGCGGATGCGTCAGGAAAATCGCGTCGATCTCTCCGGGCTCGAACGGAAACGGCAGCGCGTTGCGTTTTCCGTCTCCTTCTTCGCCTTGGAAGATTCCGCAATCGATCAGGATTTTGTGCGTGCCGGTTTCAAGCAGGTAGCAGGTGCCGGTCACTTCGCGCGCCGCGCCGAAAAAATGCAATTTCATGTCAGCAAGAGTTTCGCGAGTCCCAAGAAGGTCAAGAAACCGACGATGTCCGTCAGGGTCGTGGCAAACACGGTCGAAGCGAGCGCCGGATCGATCCTCATTCTCTTCATGGTCACGGGGATCAAGATGCCGCCGAGACCCGCGATGAACAAGGTTGTCGTCATGGCGATCACCATGACGAGTGCGAGCTGGAGATCGCGCGTCCACGCGTAGGCCAATCCCCCCATGGCGATACCGGTCAAGAAACCGTTCGCCGCGCCCACGAGCATCTGTCGCACCGCGATCTTCCACACGTTCCAGGGATGCAACTGATGAAGCGCGAGCGCGCGGATCGAGACACCCAGCGTCTGCGTCACGGCATTGCCGCCCATGCCTGCCACGATCGGCATCAACGCCGCCAAAATAACGATCTGACTGATGGTATCCTTAAATTGCAAGACAACAGCCGATGCCAGCACGGCCGTTCCGAGGTTCACGAGCAACCACGGCAGACGACGGCGGATGGACAACCAGGCCGGATCACTCACGTGCTCGTCTTCCGATGTGCCGCTGAAGCGCGAGAGATCTTCCGACAGCGATTCCTTCAGCACGTCGAGCATGTCGTCGGCCGTGACAATGCCGAGCAGTTTGCCGCGCCCGTCCACGACCGGGAGTTCGACCGCGTCGAGGTCGCTGAAACGCTGCGTCACCTCGTCTTGCGAAAGGTTGACCGGCAACTTGGCCGGTGACGCATGCACCAGGTCGTCGATTCTGCCGCCGGGCGCAGCCGTCGCTAAGCGCATGAGGGATACCGCGCCGATCAAACTCGCGTTGGCATCGATCACATAGACCGTCGCGGCCTTCTGCATGCCCGTCACGGTCGAGATCGCTCTGCGCACCTCCTCCACCGTCTTGCCTGATTCGGCACGCAAATACTCCGATTTCATGAGACCGCCGGCCGTTTTCTCTTCGAAGCCGAGCAGCGGCAGGATCTTTTTTGGGTCGTGGCGCTTGAGCACTTCAACGACGCGTTCCTTGCGGCGCTTATCGAGCAGCTGGATGACGTCGACCGCCTCGTCCGATTCCACACCCATGACGAGCCTGATCATGCTGTCGACGGAAATCTTCCCAAGCAAATGACGGCGCGTATGCGGACTGACTTCCCAGAGGACGCGCGAGAGCTTCGCGTCTTCAAGCAGTGACAACACCTGGAGCTGTTCCCTTTCCGACAAGCCATTGATGATCACGCCCAATTCCGCAGGCTGAATCGCTTTCAACGTTTCGCGCAGGATGGCCGTATCGCGTCCAAAAAACGTCTTAAGCGTTTCAGAAAACGGGTTGGGTTTGCGGATCGACATGGCGGTGATGATTCATGTCCAGTGTATACTGTAGATACCCAGCCCACAATATGAAAAAGCCCCTATGGATCGCCGCCTTTCTCATGATCGTCGCCGGAACCGTTTCAGCGGCCGCGCCGACGCTGCTTAAGGTCTCGTTGGAAGACCTCACAGCCGCAGGTATCCAAAACGCCACGGCGGTCGCCCCGGATCGCGACCGCTTCCAGCCGCCGGTCGCCTATTTCCGCGTTCCGGAAAAACTTTCCGCCGCGGACGCCAAGCTCGATTGTTCGGACTGCGGAAATCTCGTGGCCGTCTACGCGGCCGATACCCTCACCGTGCCCAGTTGGGTCTCGGAAACGAAGATGCAATTCGTGAAGGTGGGCGGACGCCTGCAAGTCCGCGCATATATCGCGAGCAAAAAACGCATAGTGACCGTTACGGCACCCAGCGAAGCCACCGCCCGTAAGATTTCGGCGTACCTCGTTTCAAAATATTCAAAATAAGACCGCGCGGGTGGCACCGCAGGCGGTCTTTCCCACGCGCAGCGAAGCGAGCATGGGGAAGAGCGCCGAGAGGTGACAGGACCCGCGCGGTCTTATTTTGTTTCTAGACCGTCAGACCAAAAAAATGACCGACAACTTTGCCGATGAGATACGCAACAATCGCGGCCGTCGAAGCAACTAACACCATCTCTCCCCCGCTCTTCCATCGGCTGCGGCCGGTGGCGCCGCCTTTGATGAAACCGATCACGTACAGCGCCGCGATCGTCGCCACCACCGACGTGGGCAGCGCCATGGCGACCGGCAGGAACAGATACGGGATGAGCGGCACCGCGCCGCCGACGACATACGACAAGCCCATCACGACCGCGCGCGATTTAGGTTCCTCAAGATCACGCGCGCCGATCCGCAGTTCTTTGGACACCATTTCCTCGAGCCAGAGCTCCTTGTTCTGCGTAATGCGGCGCACCAAAATTTCGACTTCCTCCGGAGAGAAACCGCGCTGGCGGTACATGACACGCAACTCTTCCGTTTCTTCTTCCGGCTTCGTCTCGATCTCTTCGCGCTCGTCCGCGATCTTTTTTTCGAGCATTTCGCGGTGCGACTTGTTGGAGAGATACGAACCGGCGGCCATCGAAAGCGCCTCGACCGCGATGATCACGAGACCGGACAGGACCACGATGCCGCCGTTTCCCGTGCCGGCCGCGATGCCGGCGATGGCGCCCATCGTCGAAACGAGGCCGTCTTCCAAACCGAAAACCAGTTCGCGGATGGCATCAAGCAATTTTCCGTACGTCCCCTTTCCGGAATGATTCGACATATAAAGAAAGTATACCATCAAAAGAAAAGCCCGCTCATGTGAGCGGGCGCTCCGCAAAGGAGAGCTTGAGATCGCGCCGGTGCGCCGAGGGATCGGCGTCGCGGATCCACATCTCGCCGGTGCGCGGGCGGATCACGACCGTCGCCAGTGTGACACTGGTGGCATTTTGCTCCGGAGTACGGTGCAAGACACCGTCGTTGGTCGAGAGCAGGTCGAGCAGCGCGTCCGGAGTGGACGGCAACGTACCGTCTGCGATTATCTGTCGGAGCTTTTCTCCGCGCGGAAGCGAGTGGTTCTGATCCGTTACGGCGGGATCGGGCGCACGCAGCTTCAGGAAGCGCACATGGTTCGTGTGCCAGTACGGTTCCCGTCCTGGGTCGTGGACGCACAGGTAGGAATCGGCCGTCGCCGGGTTCGAGGTTTCAAGACCACAGACACTGTCATCACCGCCGAAACCCACGGTGTAATGTCCTGTGAGCGCGGCGGGCTGGCGCGTGAGAAAATCAAGCGCTTCGTCTCGATCATTGGCCACTGCGGCACGGAAATGCAGCAGATTCTTGGACAGTCCCGGTACGGCGTCAGGCCAGAGCGAGGTGCCGACAATCGCCACGCGGCCCAACGATCCGCCCATGCACGGAAGCTGTCCGGGATAGTTGAGCGAAAGCGTGCGCGGATAGCCTGGAATCGAAAGGTCGAGTGCGAACATCTTGCCGAAGTACTGGGGCTCGTAATCCTCGTTGTGACCGATCAGCCACCCATCCCGCGTCGGCACGGCCAGTGTCGAGCACTTCTCCGGCGCGACATGGAATTCCGTGCGAATCTCTTCCGAGAAAACGATCAGCGCGACATCCTCGAATGTCAGACCTCCACCGAACGCCAGACCCTCCATATAGTCGATAGCTTCAGGAAAGAAGTCCCGCGCCGAAGCGACGTAACGCGCGGCGATCCAGCGCATCTGCCTGATGCCTCCCACCGTCGCGTTCTTGAGCAGGAAATCGATGGTGCCATCGCGCACGAACGGGAGATCGACGGCCGTCGCTTCTCCGATCTGCGCGCCAGCGGAACGCAACGAACCCTCAATGACGAGTTTGCGCATGCGAGACTCCTTGGAAAGACCTTCTGTCGCCTTCTTCCTAACAAAAAACCGACTCCTTGTACAGGAGCCGGTTCCTTTTTACATCTGCTGTCCGCCCTGACCGCCCATCATGGGCTTCTTCTCTTCCATGCTGCAGTGGCCGCAGCCGCCGTCGCCGCATTTGCAGCCGCCGCCCTTCATGCAGCACTTACCGGCGGTAAGCATCATGAGACCAGCGAGACCAACCAGGACGTACACGACGCGCTCGACCATCGGATAGGCGCCGAGGAGCGACATCACGAGGTTGAATTTGGCGATGCCGATCAAACCCCAGTTCAGCGCGCCGACGATCACGAGGACCCAGGCCGCTTTGTGCAAGGCGCACATGCCTTTCCCGTTCATCATACCGAAAGGTAAATAGAAAGCTTAAACAAGCTTAGATGCTTGTGAGTCTATCACATTTTCGGCGGGTTTTCCACCACCTTGGCGTTTTTTCGTTCCTTGCGCCGACTCATGATGATGCGCAAAACGATCCATGATCCCAAAGCGCCCGCAAGAAGAAGCGCGATCGAACCATAGCCGGGCAGATAGAAAAAGAAATCGTCGAGACTCATATGGGAGTGTATACAAAAGAGTATAACACTGGTATCTTGCGTGGATGAAAAAGCGGCTTCTTGTCATCCTTCTCTTGGCCGGTCTCGTCGCCATTTCCTGGTGGTATCTTTACGGCGATCGTTTTGACGTCTCGGCCCAACTAAGTCTGCTCGAACAGCGCTTGGAAGAAACCGTCCTACAGGCCGAGAACCGTGTCTCGGCACCGCCGCCCTTGCGTGCGGGTTCCGACGCGCCGTCAGCCCACCTGACGGAGCCGGGCGTGCTCTCCTGGACGAACGCGCAACGCAAAGAACACGGCTTGTCCGCGCTAACGACGAACGAAGCCCTGAATGCAGCGGCGGAAACGAAGCTCCAGGATATGTTCGCCAAGCAGTATTTCGAACATCTCTCGCCCGACGGCATCGATCCCGGCAAACTGGCGGGCCAAGCGGGATATATCTATGTGATGGTCGGCGAAAACCTGGCGCTCGGAAATTTCAAGAATGATCAGGAACTCGTCCAGGCATGGATGGACAGTCCCGGTCACCGTGCCAACATTTTGGAAGCGAAATACGAGGAAATCGGAATCGCCGTCGGCCAGGGCACCTATGAAGGCCGCAAGACATGGATCGCCGTGCAGGAATTCGGACGTCCTCAGGCCGCTTGCCCGAAACCGGATGAAACCTTGGGCGCCAAAATCATGAGCGACAAGCAGGAACTCGATCAGTTGAAAATAGAAGCCGAGCAGCTCAAGGCCGAGATCGAAGATTCCGGAAAGCCGCGCTCGCGCGCCGAAGCGGACGCCCACAATGCGGAAGTGGATCGCTATAACGCGCTCGTGAAACAGATCAACGAACTGGTCGAACAGATCCAAGGCGAGATCACCGTCTATAACGGCGGCGTCCAGGCGTACAACCTTTGCGCTTCTGCTTCGTGACGATAGAAAAACCGCCGATTGCAGTCGGCGGCGTCAGAAGTCGATTTCCTGATCCGGATGGTTGAGCGCGTGGATGATCTTGTCGATCGCGTTGGGGTTATCCCGCTCGAACGCATCCATATCGTCCACGAGATCCTGAACCTCCTCGTTCGGGGTTTCCTCGATGATGCGATCAGCTTCGCGACGCGTGTCCGCATCGAGATTCTCCAGCCTGTCGAGCAGACGCCTCAAGCGCTGCTTTGGTGTTTCGGTGCTCAAGGTGCGGCCCCTTTCGTGCTGGCATTCTGCCAGATGTTCAGCTGGAATGCCAGGCCCGGGGACATGAAAGAAACCGCAGCCTCCGCCGTCAAAAGAGATGGACACGCCTTATTCTTTCACTCCTTTTCTATGGCTGACGTCTACATGGAGCGCGGCAGCTCCGCGCCCAGCAACAACAGCGCCGTGACTGCGATCACGATCGTCGTCCTGGCGATTCTCGCCGCGTTGTTCTTCATCTACGCGCTTCCGGCGATGCGCGCAAGCACCACCGTGCCGGCGCAGCAGAACACCGCGCAACCCGAGAACACCACGCAGCAGCCAGGCGCTTCGGGCAGCATTCAGGGTTCCGGCAACATCCAGCTCCCGACGAACGGGCAAGATGGTGCGCAGCAGTAAAGAGAAACTCCCCTCCGGGGGAGTTTTTTGATCTTGACGTTTTCAAAGAGTCGTGCCTACAGTCTCTTCCACAGGAAGGAAAAGGAGGCACATGCCCGCAAGGAAGGTCGTTCATTCCCCCGTTCGCACGTTGCACGGTCTGAAGGAATACCAGAACTCCGAGAGTGGTTTCTATCACGATCGCGTGAAGGAGCTCGCTGTTGCGCCCGACCAGCCCGCGTTTCTTTGTTGCGTGGCCGGCGACAAGAGAGGAAGCTGGCTGATGGTTTTCGGGTTTGCCACGGCTCCCGCGTCGCAAGACTCCGTGCCGGTGCGTCGCTTGACGCCGGAGGAGAAGAAAGATCTGCACGGCGCGCTCAAGGCCAAGCACGACAACCTTCTGATCTCGTTCTGGTAACAGACCGCATACGGTCTGTTTTTTTGTTCAACGCACGATCTTCAATTCATCCCAGCGCGTGGTGTAGCGCGGGGAGCGATGCTGGGCTTTCGGTTTCCAGCCGCGCGAGACGCCTTCGGCGGCGAATTTCAGCGTTCCGGTCCCCCACTCCGCGTTGATGCGATCAAGCGCCGCCCAGGCCGCGCGCCGTTTCGGGTCGGGCTCGCCGCCGCCGAAGACGCGGAGCTGGTGTGCTTCTTCGGTGAAAAAATCCGTCAGGCGCACGCCGACCTTCCGATAGGAAACACCGGAACGATAAAGACTGTCGACCAGCGCATGGGCAGCGCGGATGAGATCAGGCGTGTCGTTCGTCGGCGCTTCGAGCAGCGTCGAACGCCCGGACGGATACGGCATGCCGTAGCCTTGCTTGCGAAGACCGACGAAAACGGTCAGGAACTTCGCGCGCAATCCTTCGCTGCGAAGCGTCTCGCCCGCCGAGGCGATGTGTTCGGCTACCGCCTGTTTTAGTTCGGCAAGCGCAACAATGGGACGTCCACAGGAGCGCGAACAGACGATGCTCTTCCGATGTTCCCTGGGAGCGCCGTGTTCGCCGCACGAGACGCCGCGCAATTCCATCGCCACGCGCAAGCCTCCCGAACCCATGTGGCGCATGATCCACGCATCCGGCAAATCTCGAAAAGCGCGTGCGGAACGGATGCCGGAGCCGATTAATTTTTTTGCATATTGCCGTCCGATACCCCAAAGATCGCCGACATCGAACGCATCGAGCAGAGCGTCTTTCTGTGGGTGATCGCGCAGTGAAAAGACGCCTTCTAAATCCGCGTGACGTTTCGCGAACTTCGCCGCGGCTTTGGCGAGCGTGCGCGTCTCGGCTAAGCCGATCGAAACGGGGATGCCGACGTTGCGTCGAATTGCAGTCTGCAAGGCGCGGCATGTTTCCATTACGACCCCGTCGGGTCCTGTCACCTCTCGGCGCTCGCCCCCATGCTCGCTTCGCTGCGCGTGGGAGCGACCGCCTGCGGTGCCACCCGACGGGATTGAGAACTTTAGAAAGGCCTCGTCGACCGAATATACTTCGTAGTCTTCTACGAATTCGCCGATCGTACGCATGACACGGTCGGACATATCCGAGTACAGCGCATGGTTTCCCGAAAGGGCGATCACGTTGCCTTGGCGGAAAACGTCACGCCACTCGAAGGCGGGCGCGCCCATCGGAATACCGAGCGCTTTGGCCTCGTTCGAACGCGCGACAATGCAGCCGTCATTCGACGACAGCACGACCACCGGTTTTTTCTCTAAATTTGGGGAAAAAACTCTCTCGCACGAAACGAAAAAGTTGTTACAATCCACCAACCCGTACACGACCTCGGATGACTGCGACATACCCTTCAGGGTACGGCGGCGGACGGCGAACGGCGCAAGAGGCCCTTTCCTCTTGACAGTTTAGCCAAAATACGGTGAGGTTCCCGCATTGGAACGCGTCCTTATGGCGCGTTCGTTATTAACTCTAATAGGGAAGCATTCCCATGCGTACGTCTCCTCTTACCTACCGCCGCCTGACAGCCGAGACCAAGGCCCTTTCGGTTGCCTTGCTCATTTCCGTCATGGTCGGCCAACTCGTGCTCGGCGCCATGACTCAAGCTGCCGACTCGTCGGTCAGCACAGAGGCGTTCAGCGATAACTCAGGTATCACGTATTCAGAAGTCAGCGGCCAACCGACCGGTGATGGTGATTTCGGTAATGGCGCCGTTGCTGGCTATCCGGAAGGCGCCTGCATCCCGTTCTTCGTGGAACTCAAGAACACCACGAATGGGCGGAGCGCGGCGATCGTGGATGTCTCGATCACGCTCGTCCATGACTACATGAACAGTGGGATTACTGGCGTCACGGAGCTCGAGCAGATCGCCCAGAATGCGGGTACGCTTCAGGGTCTCAAGGACGCCGACAACCTGAACGACATCGCGTTCAGCGGCAACGAGGTCACGTCCATCACGTCCGTCGCGCTCTCCTCGGGCGGTTCGGCCACAGCGGCCGTTTCCGGTCCGTATGCCGGCGATGAGGACGCCGGCACTTCTCCCGTCACCGCGACGGACACGAAGCGCCATTACCTTGTCACCGTCCAGGACATCCCGGTCAACGCCTCGGCCTATCTGTATTTCTGCGGCCGTCTCGGTCTCGACGCCTCGGAATACCCGGGTGCCTCGCTTTCGATCGGCGTCTCGCCACCCTCCGGCGGCGTGGAGAATACTGCCATCGCCACCAACCAGGTGCTTGCCTTGCCGTCCATCACCCTGACGAAGGAAGTCGTCGGCGGGGACGCCTCGGCTGATGAATGGTCGTTCAACGTCTCGCCGTCCATCAACGGCCAGTCGAACTTCCCCACGACCGCCATCGATGCCGATACCGCCTCTGTGACCATCGAAAACGTCTCGCCCGATGGAGCGTTCACCATCACTGAGTCGGGTCCCACGGGCTATCCCTTCACAGCTGGCTCTGGTTCCAATTGCGTTTTCACTGGCTCGACGGCTACCGCCAATGTCACCGCCGGCGATCCCGCTACAAATGCGACCTGCGTCTTCACGAACACGTTCGAGGACACGCCTCCCCCGCCGACCACCGGCACTCTCACCGTCTATAAGAACGTCACGAATGATGACGGCGGTACGCTCGGTTCGGCCAACTTCAGCATCAACGTCACCGACGGCGATGCCTACGACAACTCTTTCGCTGGTGTCAGCACCCAAGCTGGTGGCACGATCCTCACGCTTGAAGCGGGTAGCTACACCGTCAGCGAGACGGCCGTCTCCGGATACGCTGGCGATTTTGCCGCTTGCGGATCCGAAGGCGTGATTTCCGTAACCGCGGGCCAGAACGTGGACTGCACCATCACCAACAACGACATTGCTCCGACCCTCACGGTCAACAAGATCGTGTCCGGCGGCAACAAGGACGCCAGTGAATTCACGCTCCTGGTGGACCAGACAACGGTCACTAACGGTGTCGCGACGCCGTTCGATGCCGGTACCTACACGGTCAGCGAAGTGAATGACCCTGCCTACACGGCCGTCATTTCCGGCGATTGCGTCGAAGGTTCTGTCACCCTGAACCTCGGCGACACGAAGACGTGCACCATCACCAACACCATCATCGTGCCTCCGGAAGAGACCGGCACGATTACTGTCGTGAAGAACATGAACAACGACGCCGGCGGCACCGCCGTCTTCTCCGACTTCCCGTTGTTTATCGGCGCGACGTCCGTGACCTCCGGCGAGATCAAGACGCTTCCGGTTGGCAACTACACTATCTCCGAGACGAACGAGCAGGCGAACTACGTCGCCTCGTTCTCCAACAGCTGCCCGCAAGGCTCCGTCAACCTTGACGCCAATGAGACGGTCGTCTGCACCATCACCAACACGTACGTTCCGCCCGCGCCGACCACCGGTACGCTCAAGGTCATCAAGACCGTTGTTGGCAGTGAGGACGCCCCTTCGACCTTCACATTGAACGTCTCCGGCAGCAACGCTTCGCCGTCGAGCTTCCCTGGCAGCAATGCCGGCACGGACGTGACGATCGACATCAACAGCGAATACTCCGTCTCCGAGGATGCGGTTGAGAACTACACGGTCACCTACTCCGAGTTCTGCTCCGGCAAGATGACGGCTAATGGCGCGACCTGCACGGTCACCAATACCTACCAAGCTCCTCCGCCGGAAGAGCCGACAACCGGCAGCCTGACCGTCGTGAAAGTCGTCATCAACACTGACGGCGGCACCGCTCAAGTTTCCAGCTTCCCGTTGTTCATCGGCCAGACCCAGGTGACCTCCGGCGTGGCGTCGGTCCTCTCTGCCGGCACCTATACCGTCAGCGAAACGAGCTCCGCGAGCTACGTTGCGTCTTTCTCCGGCGATTGCGATGCAAGCGGCATCGTGACGCTCGCCGTGAACGACATCAAGACGTGCACCATCACCAACGACGACGTGCCGGTGGCAGCTCCGCCGAGCGGCGGTGGCGGCGGTGGTTCGTCCGGCACGCTGACCGTTGTGACGAACGTCATTAATGACGACAACGGCACCGCGTTGCCCTCCAGCTTCCTCATGACCGTCGGCGACGGCATCTCGACGTCCTCGACCTTCGGCGGCGTCAGCACTCCGGGCTTCAGCCTCTCCTACGCCCCGGGCGCATACGTCGTCAACAGCAGCATCAACCCGGCATACGCCAGGTCCATGAGCCCGAGCTGCTCGGGAACGATCACGAACGGTCAAAGCGTGACGTGCGTCGTGACGTTCGATGACCTCCCTGCTGCCGGTGGCAGTGCAAGCCCATCATCCGCGACTCCGCCGCCCGCTGCTGGAGGTCCGCCTCCGCAGGTACTCGGCGCAACGGATACCGATAACGCCCCGGTACCCCAAGTGTTGGGCGCGTCGGACAGCGACTTGCCGGTTACCGGCATGCCCGCCTGGACGCTCGCGAGCCTCCTCCTGGTCGCAGCGCCGTTCCTCCGCCGCAAACGCTCCTAAGCGCATCACAAAGCGCCCCGCACGACGTGCAGGGCGCTTTTCGTTTATACTGAAGACATGAAGAAGGCTGTCGCTAAAAAGAAGTCGGCGACCATCGACCGCCGATGGCTCTACGCAGGCGCGATCCTACTTGGTGTCCTGGCGCTTTTCACGCTCGCCAACGCGGGTTTTTTCTTCAAGCGCATCGCCCATCGTCTCCGTCCACCCGTCGTGGAATCCGTACCGGAGAACGGGCTTGACCCCCACCTGCGCGCCTTAGCCGGCAAGCCGGATCGCCTGCTGATCCCTTCGTTGGGCATCGAAGCGCCGATCATCGAACCGACGGCACGCACGCAGAAAGCCTATCGTCTCGCGCTCTACGACGGCGTCGCGCATTTTCCCGACACCGCTGAACCCGGCCGCCCCGGCAACGCGTATCTGTTCGGCCATTCCAGCGATCTTCCCTGGTCATCCGGCGATTACAAAACTGTCTTCGCGCTTCTGCCGGAGATCGCGATCGGAACGACGATCTACGTCACCGACCACTCCGGAAACGCGTATGCATACAAAGCCGAATCCACCCGCATCGTGCGTCCCGATGACCTCTCCGTGCTCGCCGATCCCGAAAACGGAAAAAGGACGCTGACAGTGCAGACGTCCTATCCGATCGGTACCGCGCTCCGCCGATTCATCGTTTCAGCCTCCTTCCAAGGAGAAATCCTGGTCAAATAAAGGCCAAGCCCAGGGACAAGCCGATGACCACGAGCGCGTGCAGTGTGATCGCGTGTTTTTGGATTTGGAATTTGATGACGACGCTGGCGAGCAGGACCGCACCGAGAAGGACACTCATCACGACGTAAAAGCGGCGCGTTGAATCTTCAAGGTTGCGGATCTCGAACAGGCCGAACAGCTTAAACGGGCGCATTTCGCCGACCGGCACGAAGACTTGTTGCGCGTCGGCGTTGGGAGCCACGATCGCGACGCTCGAAACTTCCTGCGTTCCGCTCGCTTGCGTGACGACATACACGTTCTCTCCGTCGGGTTCCACGCGTTCTTTGTCGACCGGCACGACGGCTTCGAGCGCGCCTGCCTCGTTCTTTTTCATCGGCACGGCTTGATCGGCGATCATGGCTGTCGCGGCCTCGACGCGTCCTTCGACCAGCGTAACTTTATACCCTTCTTCCGTCGGCACGACCGCGGCTTGCACGGAAGGCTCCGGTTCAGGCGCGGGCTCCGGTGTCGGTGCGGGTGCAGGCTGCGTCGCCGGTTGTTTCAACGCGCCGAACATTTGGACGACGAACACCGTGTCGTAGCCTTCGTAGACGCCGCGCGCGACGCCGACGCCGATATCTTCGTATTTGCTGCTGACGATATTGTCGCGATGCGTCGGGCTGGCCATCCAGCCTTCTTGGACGCCTTCCGCGCTGAACAAATGGACCGCGAGGTTCTCGCCGGCCTGGCGATAGTCGTATTTTTGTCCGCGGATCCACGTCCACGGCGTGAGGCCGGCCGGACTCGTATGCGCGAAATAGTGGTTCAACACCATGTCTTCGGCTTTTCCAGCCGCCGCGCGGGAAAGACGATCGTCGACATGCAGTTTGGAAAGACCCAGCGCCGAACGGGCGGCGTTGGTCAGGCTGATGACGTTGTCGGCGGTGACCGCGCTCGAATAGACGCTGGCGGCGGGCAGAAGGACGTAGCCCGTGAGCACCAGGACTTTCACCAAAATAAGAATGACGCTGTAGCCGATCAGCACGTGGTGCTTCAAAAGATGCGGAACGTGATCGTTCCGTTCGCTCGGGACCACGTGCGCATGCGCTCCGGCCAGGATGCGCCGAACTGCCGTCGAATTTTTCGCTGAAATCGCCATGATTCGCGGGTTCTTCAAACGGGCCATGCTAGCACTTTAACACGTTCTTGTCCAGGGAGCGACACGCTCAAAGTCGGCGGATCAGGTGCGTGACTGCGCCCCAAACCTCCAGCGTTTCTTCATGCCGAAAACGCTCCACGCGCAGTTCCCCGTCGTGCACGGCGATGATGACGGTCCCTAAAGACGGCCGCACCGAGCGGTCGATGACCAAAAGATCATCCGCGCGCACACCAGCGTCCCGGCGCCCTGCACCGTCTGGCGCAGGGACGTCCGGTCCCGCGCGCAAAAAGAAGGTTGCGGCCGGATGACGGATGAGATGCGCGTTCAGATCAAGCGGACCCTCGAAATGTCGGCCTTCGTCAGGCTGGAAAAATTGAATGGTGGGCATGACCCCACCGTACCGTCCCTTATGGCGAACGACGCAAGAGCGCTTCGAAAGGCGGCCGGGCACGCTTGCCGTCCATAAGCGTCGCCTTGAGCGCCATCAACAATTTCCGTTTCCTGGCGCGTGCGCCGAGGAGCTTCAAGAGCGGCGGAAGCGAGACTTGGCCTTCGCTTTCGTGCGGCGCTTTGCCTGTGCGTGCCCAATGTTCGCCGAGGGTGCGGTTTTTTGAGTGCGGACTGAAGCCGGTCGCGACCAGGTCGCCGACGCCGGCCGTGCCATGGAACGTTTCGCGACGTCCGCCGAGATCAGCGAGGATATCCCCCGCTTCCTGCACGGCCGCCGCGACGTACCAGCCGCGCGCGTTCGCGCCCCAACCGAGACCTTCCGTCATGCCGAGGCCGATCGCATATATGTTTTTCAAAATCGCCGACCAGACAGTACCCGTCACGTCGTCCGTCGTTTCGATGCCAAGGCGCGTGCCGGAAAACAACGCCGTCATCTTCCGACGCGCGGCGGGATCAGCGGACGCGGCCACGCCCGTGCCGGGTTGTCCGGCCGACAATTCGTCAGCCAGAAGCGGTCCGCCGAGAAACACGAACGGCACGCCGAACGGCAGCGCTTGATGCAGGAGTCCTTCGGCCGTCAGCAGCGTGCCTTTTTCCAATCCTTTTGAAACGGATACGACGAATGTTTTTTTCGACAAAAGCGGCGCGATTTTTCCGGCGGCTTCGCGCAAGCACCAGGACGGCAGGCACAAAAAGACGGCATCCGCTCCGGGCACGATCTTTTCAAGCGGCCGCTGATGCCGGACTTTTCCAGGTAGGACGTCCCACGCATCGACGCGTACGCCTTTCTTGGAAAGAATCTTGGCAAAGGCGCTTCCGAGTTTTCCGGATCCCATGAGAACGACGCGTGGTGTGGACATAGTGCGCCCATCATTACTCAAGACGCGTCTCCGGTCAAAGAGAGTTCCGGGAGATAGGGGGCTTTCATCTCGCGCCGCCACCAGGCGCCGTCGCGTTTCCGTTCTTCGGGCGTCGTGAAGCGATAGGTATAGAGCGTCGCGCGCACGTACGTCGGCGGCGCATCGGGGAACGGATTCGTTTCAAGCAAAGCGAGCACGGGTTTCGAACCCTGTAGCAGACGGATCATCAGATTGGCAACCCACGGACTCCCGTTCGGACCCTCGAGCGCCGCGAACCACATCTGCCAATCGAGCCGCGGTTGGAACGGCGCAATGAAACCCGGCGCGCGCTTCACGTCACCGGGTTTCCCTTTGAAGGCGTATTCTTTCCACGTCACGCCGTCGCTCGAACCTTCGATGATGATTTCCGGACGCGACGTCGTCATGACGGAAAATAATCCGTAGTCGTTTGAAACCCGGAATGGCGCCACGGCGGCGGCCAACAGCACGGCCGGCACGGGAACACGAACGAACAATGCCGCCAGATGCGTCAGGCCGAGCACAATCACGAACACCGCCGCCACAACGGGCGCACGGCGCGTTGTTACGACCGGTGCCGGCGTATTTTTTTCCTTGAAGCGCGGGATGATTCGCTCGAGTAACGCGTCATCGAGCAACGCGAGGCAGAGCACAAGCGACAGCCAATTGAAGAACGCGAAATTCCCGGTCAGCATCAGCAGGATCTGGAAAACGGCCATGATGGCGGCACCCAAACGACGCACCCGCGTAGGCATGAGGAAAAGGAACGGAACGCACAATTCGATCGCGAGCGTTCCGAGCGTCATGAGTTTCAACACGCCCGCCGGCAGGTGATGCAGATACCAGCTCAAGGCCGTGGGTAAT
>CAYFZV010000001.1:0-45893 GCA_964347735.1 uncultured Gammaproteobacteria bacterium | reverse complement strand
GTTTCGAGTCGCTCATATGGGAGGAGCGTAGCATATGTTTTTAGGTAAAAGAAGCTGTTCGGATGCAAGGTTGTCAACGCGCAAATCGGGCGGTAGACTGGAGCCATGATCGCGTTTCTCAAAGGCTCCGTCCTGGAAAAAGGCCGCGAGCACGTCATTCTGCTCGTCGGCGATATCGGCTATCTCGTGAAGGTGCCGACCCATCTTTTGGCCGTACTGGAAAAGGGGAGCGAAGCCCGTTTGTACACGCATCAGATCATCCGCGAGGACGCAAACGATCTCGTCGGTTTTGCGACCGTCGCGGAACTCGAACTATTCTGGAAATTGATCACTGTGTCAGGGGTCGGTCCGAAGATGGGCCTGCAGCTCTTGTCGCTCGGCACGGTCGAAAGCGTGCGTGGCGCCGTCGAGCGCGGGGACGTGTCGTATCTCGAGAGCGCGCAAGGCGTCGGTCGCAAGACGGCGCAGCGCGTTGTTCTTGAACTCAAGGGCAAGCTCGTGACCGACGACGACCCGGGCGAGGGCGGCGATGAAGCCGTATCGGCGCTCGAGAACCTGGGCTACGCGCGGCATAAAGCGCGCGAGATCGTGAAAGATCTCGACGGCACGACGGAAGAACGCATCAAGACGGCGCTTAGAATGTTGTCGAGATAATGGAACGCGTTACTGAAAAACGAGACTGGAACGAGGAGGTCCTCCGCCTGGGCGGAGACTTTTTGCAGTCATGGGAATGGGGGACGTTCCAGGAAAAAACCGGAGCGGAGATCGCGCGCTGGCGTGCCCTGGCACCGGACGGTGCAGGGCGCGGAGAAGGTGCGTTGGCGTTGCTCGTGAGACGCTCGTTGCCGTTCGGTCGTGCGTACTGGTATTGCCCGCGCGGACCTCTCGGTCAGGACACCATGCAAAAACTTTTGGATGCGGGCGCAACCGCCGATGCGGATTTTTTCCGCTTCGAACCGCAAACGAAACCGGCTGTTTCAGCAAAAAAAACGCGCGAGGTGCAGCCGGGGCAGACGCTCGTTGTTGATCTTCGGCAAGACACGGAAGCGTTGCTCGCCGCTATGCATGAAAAGTGGCGCTACAATATCCGCCTCGCTGAACGCAAAGGGGTGCAGGTGTATATGGCTGGAGCGCACGATCCCTCCGCGCTCGAGATCTTCTGGGATCTCCTGTCCGAAACGACGGAGCGCGACCGTTTCGCAGCCCACGACAAAGAACACTACCGCCTCATGCTGGAAACGCTCGCGGGGGATCCGGCGACGGACGGTAAAACCCGGCCTGTCGCCCGGCTTGTTTTCGCCGAACATGACGGCAAGGTCCTGGCGGCTAATCTGATGTTGTATTTCGGAACGACCGCGATCTACCTGCACGGCGCTTCGAGCCGCGATCGTCGCGAGGTGATGGCTCCGCAGGCGCTCCATTGGAAAGCGATGCAGGACGCAAAATTCTGGGGGTACGCGCACTACGATTTTTGGGGCGTCGCTCCCGAAGGCGCCGAAGCTCACCCCTGGGCCGGCATCACAAGGTTCAAGCGGGGATTCGGCGGCCGGTACGTCAGCTATCCGGGCACGTATGACTTGCCCGTCAACCGTTTTTGGTATACCGTTTACCGGCTCGCACGACGCATGCGACCGTAGCTCAGCTGGATAGAGCGCTTCCCTCCGAAGGAAGAGGCCAGACGTTCAAATCGTCTCGGTCGCACCATGTAAAGACGGCGGCACCACCGCCGTCTTTGCTTTTGCACCGATTATCCTTTATCTTTCCATCATATGCGCAACGCACCTGCGCGACTTCTGCTCGGCGCGACGTTCCTCGTCGCCGGCTTTGGCGTGCTTTCAGACGGCTCGCCTTTGAAAAATACCGTGGTGCACTCGGCTGTTGAGATGGTCGACATGAAAGAACGTCAATGCCGAAAGATTTCGGCCGCGCAGGGCGCGCGCTGTCCCGTCGGCTGCGAAGCACGACCGCTCCGTTCGCCGGATGAACGCGGCGCTCCGCCCGAATGCCACAGCCCGTTTTGGATCGCGACCTGCGGATCGGCGTGCGCGCCGGCTGCAGGGTACGCGCGGCTTTCTGACGGCCGCTTGGCGGATGCGACGCGCCTCATGATCGTGCTTGATCGCGAGCCTGATGCGGCCATGACGGAATCGTTTGCGGCCGCGCACGTCACGCTCGTGCCGCGCTTTGACGGCTTGTACCGCTATGACGGCGCTGTGTGGTCCGAAGCCCCACTCGAAAAAACAAAGAAGCGCCTTTCGGCGCTCCCTGGCGTGCGTTCCGTCAATGAAGTCGTGAAGTGATCACTCCCGCACGACGCCTTTTCCCGACGCACTTTCGTCTCCGAGGAGATCGGTCCCAATCGACGGGACCGTTTTCAATATCACGGCACCGACGTCCTTATCGAACGCTTCGAGACGGTTGTCGCCAGTGATCTCGACGATCTTGCCCGCGTCTTCAGCTTCCGGCGTGAGCTCGACATCGAAACTGATAGTGACCGACTTAACGGAAGTCGGCATGCGGTTGAGTCTCCAGGTCGCTTTGCGTCCGGAATCGTCGAAGATCAGGCTGCCGGCTTCAATCGTGCGGTTCTCTCCTGTCCATTTCACGCCTTGCGGCAGGAGGGTCGTGGCCGTGAGGTCGGTGAGCTCATGCAGCGCGTTTTGGACGACCCAGGTCACGCGGTACACGGTCGGTTGTCCAACTTTAGGCGGGATCGGACCGGAACCGATCGGCGTGCCGTCCTCGTCGAAGTAGCGGGCGTAGGCTTGGAACGAGGTGTCGCTTTGCAAACGGATGTCGAACGGTGCGGTGTCGACCTGGCGAGAACCGGGAATGTTGCCCGCCCTGCCGATCAGGGCGCTGGCGATGGCGTGCACGGCATACGTCGAGGACTTGGCGTCCGCGATCGGTTTGCGGATGAGCTGGACCGAGAAGCCGATCTCGCCCTTGTCGCCTTTCGACAGGAGCGCCAGCGCGGGCAGTTCTTTTTTGGTCCAAGAAATCGTCGAGCCCGAGCGTTTCCCGCCGAGATCATCCTTCAACGACACCCAGTCGAGAATCGTTTTGCCTTCCGGTTCCGAAGGCAACGCGGCCGACACGGTGACGTCTTTGAGCGAAACGTCGCCGGCATTCTCATACCGCACCGAGAAGTAGAGCGTGTCACCGAATGAGACGACCGGAGGCTTGTCCGAGCCGTTGACGAGCAGCGCCAAGTCCAAATTGCTCTTCAAGACGTTCGTGCTCGTCTCCGCTTTCGCGACTTCGACAAGTCCCTTGTCGCCGACGAAACCCATATGCGCCTGCAGTGTCTTCTGTCCGCGCGAGCTTGCCGAGAATGTACCGCGCACCGTCACCGTGCCTTTGGCATTTGGTTCGATTTTAGGAAAGCTCCACTGCATCGCGACATCGGCGTCGTTTTTGGGTTTGGAAGAATCGAAGATGAAACCTTCGAGCGGATCGATATGCAGGCGCACGCCCTCGAGCGCCTTGTCCGAACGGTTTTCGTACCTGAACGTATAGGTAATATCGTCGCCCGGCGTCATTTCGTCGGTGCCGGTGGCCGAAAGCGTCAGGGCGGCATCCTGCACGACGACGGTGTGCGAAGCGACTTTTTGGAAATCGGCGTTGAAGTCGGCGGGCTTGTAGTCGAGCTCGGCTTGGAAGGTGAGAGCGGCGTTCAGCTCGCGCCGCACGTAGCCGCGGATCTTGATTTCGCCTTTTCCACCGGAGGGAATCGAGCCGATCGTCCACGCGTTCTTGTCAGGTGAGACAGGATCGGTGCCGATGACTTCGAAGCCTTCGGGTGCCTTAAATTCGACTGAAGCACGCGCCAGCGGAATACGCTCACGGTTACGGTAGCCGATAACGATCTCTTCTTCCGTACCGGCCGTCAGACTGCCGTCAGACTTCACGGAAAGCTCCACGCCTTCGCCGGAGAATCCCGACGTGCGCGAGAAGAGATAGATGCCGCCCCAGGCGGCCGCGCCGAGCACGATCAAACCGAGCGAAACGCCGATAATCGCGGAGCGCAGGCGGCTGCTTTGCTTGCCGTCGAGACGCGTGAAATCCGGCATCGCGCCGTCGGGATCCGCGTAGATCTCCTTCAGTTCTTGGCTGAGATCCTGCTTCGCTTTTTTGCTTTTTTCCTCCATAGAAAGCGTTAGCGTTTCACGAGCACCATGCCGACGTACAGGTCGCGATCGAGCGTCGTGCTGAAATCCAAGCTGCCGGGTTTCGGCTTCGCTTCATCGGGGACGCTCGAACGGATTGTCCAGCCTTCCGGCAGTACCATGCGGCTTTCGAATGTGCGATGGGTGGCGCCGGGTTGTTTCTGCACGACGAGTTTCATGTCTGCGCTCGGGGCGTAGGCGGCGAGCGTTGCCTTGAGCCGATCGGTCCAAGAATCCGGTTTGCGGATCAGGTCGTCGAAGCGGTAGGGGAGCCTGTAGCTGATTTTGACGGTCTTCGTTTCGCCGGGCTCGAGCTGGACCCAGTTGCCGAAGACGGTCAGACCCGATTCGTCGTGAATCGTCGTGCCGGAGCCGGCCTGCGTCGTCGTCGGACCCTCGATGGCGGCGAGAAGCGTCGACGGCTGGAGCGTCGTGTCGGGCGGTAGGAAATAACCGGAGCCGGGAGCCTGAAAGCCTTCCGCGGAAAGGAGCGTGCTGCCTTTCGGCACGTACACGCGCATGTAATCGATGTTCTTGATGCCGGTAAACAGCTCTCCGGCTTTGCCGAGATGCGTGCGCGTCACCGTGACGACGTTCGTAATCGCGCCGTCTTCCCCGACCTGCGTTTCGTGGCGCACGCGCTCCTCGATGACGCCGTCCGTCTTCCCGCCGGCGATGTTCGTGTCGATCACGGCGAGATAGTCGGCTCCTTCGATCGGACGAAGCGCGCCGGTCCAACCAAAGTCTGCAGCCGTCTGCTGCATCGCTTCGTCGCGAAGATAGACCTGGATGTCTTTCGACGAGAGCGCGCGGCCGAGCGCGCCGGCCAAAGCCGGCAAGTCGGACGAGCCGCCGTCGACGAGTTTCTTGAGCAGCTTCGGCGCCATGTCGGAAATGATCTGCTTCGGCCGGTTCGTCACGCGGTCGTATTCGATCTCAACGGCTTTTTGGGTTTCCATCATGAAATTGTCGGACGTGATGGTCTTGCCGCGTTCCGGCATCTCGATCGGACCGACGGCGCGCAACAGATCCTGCATGAGTCCCGAAGTGACGGCGATCACGCCGTCGACGGTCGGTCCGCCGCTTTTCTCATAGAACCACATGAGCGACTGCGCCGAGGTCGGAAAATCAGGGAACCAGTTGGCGTCCTGGAATTCCCATCGCGCGTTCACAAGACGAAGTTGCTCGGGTGCTGCGATGCGCTGATTGAAGCCGCCGCGGAGATCATAGGAACCGCCGGCGGGAATTTCGATCTGCTCGATCTTGCCGTCTTTGAGATCCATGAGCGCGAACGAACCGATGAAGCCGCCGGTCGGGCGGAGTTCGTTTGCATTTTGAAAGACGACGAGATACCGGCGCTTGCCGTTCGCGCCGATCGCGTCGAGCAGCGCCGAAGAAGATGCTGAAGCGCGCTTCACGTCTTCGAGCGCCGCCTTCACGTCCGTGCGGATGTGCAGGAATCCTTCGCGGTACGCGGCCGGCACGCTGCGCGGCGAAACGTCGTCGAGCTTCGCGATGCCGGTTTCGAGATAGGGGAGCGCCGCCGCCAGCGCGCGCGACATGCGTTCGATTTTTTCGGCGTTGGTGCCTTGCGAGCGCTGCATTGCGTCGAGGCCCGCGGCGAGTTCCGCCCCGGCTTTCGAGACCGCCTCGCCGGCGTCCAGAAGTTTCGTGCCGCTCGAAAGTTTTTCGCCGTTGCCGGTCAAAAGCGCCGCCAAACGCACCGCGACGTCGTCGACATGGTCGCGGGTTGCGGCGAACGCGCCTGCGGAACGGGCGAACGAATCCTGGGCGGCACCGCCGTCCTTGAGCGCGTTTTCGCCCGCATTCTTAAGGCCTCCGACCGCCTCTTGGGCGTCAGCTGCGATCACGCCTGCGCGCTTCAAAAGTCCTGCATACGACAACAAGGCCTGCAGAGGCAGTGTGACGACGATCGCGATGATCGCGAAGGCGAGCACGTGGCGCTTCCAACTGGCATCCGGAAAAAAAGAAAAAGCAGGTTTGGTTTTTTTGGAAAGCCTGATGGTGACCGGTGTAGGGCCCTCGGTGTGTGCCTTCGCGATCAGGACACGATCGGGACGCGCCGGAATCTTGGAAGACTTTTTCCGCGTAAACGGCAGCGCCAAGAGCGCGAACGGCAATTTCAAAAAACCTATGATGGAAACGCGCGGCGCTTTTCTGTGCGGCATGAACGGCACGATCGCACGGTGCTCCTCCTTGGAGCGCATCAGCGCGCGCCACCAGATACTGATTTTCTGTTCAAAATCCAATTCCGGTCTCGGCCCCTTCGGCGCATGCCGGGAAAAAGACGAGAGATCCACGACGTGCGGAGAAACCGAAGATGCGGAACCGATCGGCACGTCTTTGCGCCGATCTGCCGCCTCGTCCGTCAGTTCCTCCCGTGTGAACTCCGTCATGGCTGAAGTGAAGAAAGATAGGTTTGGTACGTGCCTTCCGCGCACTCTTTCCAACTGTAGCGTTCTGCGCGCTGGAACCCGCGTTCGGCCAGCGTCGCGCGCAGCGTTTCGTCTGAGAAGATGCGGCGCATCACGTCGGCCATCGCGTCGACGTCCTCCGGATTGAAGTACAAGGCGGCATCACCCAGGACTTCCGGCAGGCAGGAGGAGTCTGCGGCCGCGACCGGCGTGCCGTAGCGCATCGCTTCAAGCGGGGGAAGACCGAAGCCCTCGAGCAGCGACGGGAAGACGTAGGCCCGTGCGCGACGATAGAGCTCCGCAAGCTCCGCCTCCGTCGCGTACCCGTAGAAGACAGCGTCACCTTTTTCGAGCAGTCCGAGCTTTTCGGCTTCGCCCTTCAACCGCTCGTAGAAATAATCGATTTTGCCGACCAAGACGAGCTGGGCATCGACGCCTTCGTTGCGCAATTTTTTGAAGACAGCGAGAAGACGTTCGAGATTTTTATGCGGATACGCGTTGCCGACGTAGAGAAAGTACGGACGCCGGATACCCTTGGCCCCGGGATCGAACGTGCCGGGGATCGTGAGCTGGCCGGCTTCGACGCCGTCCGAGGCCTCGTAGGTGACGGCGATCCTTTCCGACGCCACCCCCAGCGAACGCACGATATCTTTTTTCGTGTATTCGGAGACGGCGATGATTTTTTTTGCGCGCCAGACCGCGAGACGGATCGTCAGCAGATACGCAGCGTATTTGAAACCGTACATCGCTGCGTTCAGCGTGGTCGCACGTCGGGTCGGATACCGGAAAAGGATAAGGTCGTGGATGGTCACCACGAACGGACACGGCGTGAAAACCGGCACGTTGAAGTGGGGGAAATGCATGAGATCGATCTTTTCGCGCGCGATCAGCGCGGGAAAGCGCACCTGCTCCGCGAACGAGTACCAGGCGAAATCCGCCAGAACCTTGCGAAATCTCGTAGATTTTGGCTGATACAAGCCAAAATTCTCTTTTCGCAGGAAGATCACGAATTCATGCTCATTGCCGACCCCCTCCAGGTTCTGAATGAGCCTCTCGGTATAGCGGCCAAGCCCTTTGCCAACCGGTCCAAAAAACCGCGCGTCAATGCCGATTCTCATGGGTCCAGTGTAGCATTTTCGGCCCTGTTGATAAAGCTGAAGGAAGGGCGGAACGGTTCAAAGAAAGCGTAGGAACGCCTCCTCTGTTTTTTTTGCACATTCCTGCCATGTAAAACGCTTCGCGCACGTCCGTCCACGCGCGATGTAGAGGTCGGAGAGGGAGGGGGAGTCGAGCACAGAGGTGAGTCCGGCCGCGATTTCGGTCGGGCGGTACGGATCGGTCAGCAATCCGGCGTTGCCGATCACTTCGCCGAGCGCCCCCGCGTGGGAAGCGACGACCGGGGTGCCCGAAGCCATGGCCTCAAGGGGCGGCAGGCCGAAGCCTTCGTAAAAAGAGGGGAAGGCGAAAACGGAAGCCAGACGATAAAGGCAGCGGCGATCGAGATCGCTCACGTAACCGAGGAGACGGATGTCGGCGCGGTACGGGCTCTTGCGGATGGCGGCGAAGATTTCGGCGTTATTCCAACCCGCGGGCCCGGCCAACACGAGTCCGAGACCGGAGTAGCGTGCCTGCGGTCGTAACTGATGATAGGCCTCGAGCAATCCTAAATGGTTTTTGCGGGGTTCGAGTGCGCCGACATGCAAGATGAATCGCTCCGGCAATCGGTGTGTCTCTTTTGCGCGTCGCAATGCGTCTTGCGGCGGCGCGTCAAAAAAATCGGACGAAACTCCTTCGTGCGTCACGACCACGCGTTCAGGAGACAGTCCCCAGCGTTCCACGGCATCGCGTTTCGTGGTTTCCGACACCGCAAGCACGAGCTGTGCGCGTCGCGCGAGCGAACGGGGAGCGACGGCGCGGTGCCAGAGGCGCTGTTTCAAGGAAAAAAATTCCGGATAGGTTTCGAACGTCAGGTCGTGGATCGTGAGCGCAAGCGGAACGTTCGGCGACAACGCGATGAAATTCGGATTCGGCAGCCAGCAGAGATCCGGCTTGGACGCGGCAAGCCGGTCGAGACGCGGCGCTCCGCACAGACGCATGGCGCCGTTCAGGAATTTGTTCGGATACCGGGTGAACGTGTCGATGCCTTCCGCGGCGGCCGCCTGCGCGGCATTGGCCCAGATTTCCAGGTCCAGGCGCGCGGAAATCTTCAATGCGAACGCGGTTTTTCTGGCATAGGTGAAGACGCCGCCGCCAGACGGATCGAGCAGCGCACGTCCGTCCATGAGGACGCGCGGTTTGATGAGCTTAGCCGGAGTCATCTGCGTGACCGCGCGTTAGACGACGTTGCGCGTGGTGGCGTACGCAAGCGCAAGACCGATGAAAGCGCCTACGAAAGCGCCAGCCAGCGCGGCCCGTTTCGGCGGGACGCCGGCTTCCGCGATGACGGGTTCCGCGCCCGTGACGGAGAAGAGGGAGTCGTCCGTAGAAGAAGTGACAAGGCCGTCCGCGCGCGTTGAAAGCGTTTTCGAAGCCGCAGTCGCGAGTTTGGCGGCGACGACGGTGTCAGGTGCTTCGAATGTCACGACGACGTTTTGGCTGGAAAATTTCTTGGCGCGGAAAGCGCGGCCAGCCGCGGCGTACGCCTGCGTGTCGGAGAGCGGAACATTCGCAGCGTCGTAGACTTCCTTGATCACGGACGGTGTCGAGAGCCAGCTGATAAGCGTGTCGGAGATCAGTTCCGAAGCGCGGATGACGTAGTAGCCGTCATAGGAATAGTCCGCCGTTTCCTGGCGCGCCTGCTGCGCGACCGTGAACGAGAGCGAAACTTTGACGCGCGGCGGGAGCGTTGTCGCGACGGCGCCGAAAAGCAGTGCGACGGCGATCGCGGTCGCGAAAATCGCTTGGTGAGGCTTCGAAAAGAAACGGATCAGGTGGCGTTTCATGCGTGTGAGGGTTGGACGGCGCGCTCCTCGCGCTTTTCTTTTTCAAGAACGCCCGATGTGTTATGCGTTTTCCAGGCTTCGGACACGAATGCCGCAATGCGGCGCTTGAAGATCTTCACGTCGAAAGCTTCGGCGTGCGCACGGATCGCTTTCGCATCGTAGGCGGAAGGATCGAAACGGATGATGGTCGCAGCCAGGTCTTCCCACTCCTGATCGACGAAAAACTCGCCGGTCACACCTGGAACGACTGTCTCGAGCGCGCCGCCCTTGCCGTACGCGATGACGGGTCGGCCGGCCGCCATCGATTCGAGGGCCGTAATGCCAAAGTCTTCTTCCTGCGGATGGATAAAGGCACTCGCGTTGCGATAGAGTTCGGCCTTCTCCGCATCGCTGACCTTGCCGACGAATTCGATGTTGGGCCGCGCGGACGTCCGGTATTCTCCGGCCAGCGGGCCGTCGCCGAAAATCTTGAGCGGCAGGCCCAGGCGGTTGAAGGCCTGGATGATCAGGTCGAAGCGCTTGTACGAAACGAGGCGGCCGCCGGCCAGGAAGTACGCGCCCGGTTTTTCAGAAATAGAGAATTTTTCCGTCTCCACCGGCGGATAGATAATTTCGGAATCGCGATCGTAATATTTACGGATGCGCTCGGCGACGGTTTTGGAGTTGGCGATGAAGCGGTCGACGCGGTCGGACGACAAGCGATCCCATACGCGCAGGCGGTTGAGTAGGATCGGCAGAAGCGCTTTTGTCAGCCGGTTCGCGTTCAATTCCTGCACGTAACTGTGGGTGTCGCTCCAGAGATAGCGCGTCGGCGTGTGGCAATAGCAGATGTGCAGCGTGCCGGGCTTGGTGATCACGCCCTTGGCGAACGCACTGGAGCTCGAAATCACGACGTCGAATGCGGACAAGTCGTGGCTCTCGGTCGCCGCCGGCATGAGCGGCAAAAACCATTGGTATTTGCGCAGGCCAAATGGAAGTTTCTGTAAAAAAGACGTGCGGATGTCTTTGCCGGCGAACGCCTTGCTCACGCGCGACGGGTCATACAGCAGCGTGAACGTCGGCGCGTTCGGAAAAATTTCCTGCAGCGCGAGCAAGACTTTTTCGGCTCCTCCGTCCTGTACCAGATGATCATGGACGAGCGCGACTTTCATATCAGTACGCGCCTTTCTCGGCGAAGACGACCGCAGGCGTCTTCATTAAGATCGCGAGGTCCATGAGCGGCGTCCAGTTTTCGATGTAGAAGGTATCGAGGCGGACTTCGTCTTCGAAGGCCAGATCGGAGCGGCCGGACACCTGGGCGAGACCGGTAATGCCCGGGCGGATCATCAGCACGCGCTTCTGATGGCGCTGGTATTTCTCGACCTCGCGCGGCTGGTGCGGACGCGGGCCGATCAGGCTCATGTCACCCTTTAAAACGTTGAAAAATTGCGGGAGTTCGTCGATCGAAAAGCGGCGGATAAAGCGGCCGACGCGGGTCACGCGCGGGTCATCCTTGATCTTGTAGACCGGACCGTCTTTCAAACTGCGTTCGGCGATCAATTTCTGCTCTAGTTCGAGCGCGGCGCGCTGATCGCCGAATTGTTCGCCGATCGATACGTCCGCGCGCATCGAACGGAATTTGTAGACGCGGAACATGCGGCCTTCATGACCGACGCGCGCGTTGCGGAAAATGACCGGTCCGCGAGATTCCAGAGCGACGGCGATGGCGGCGAGCAACATGATCGGCGACGTGACGATGATCAGGAGGAGGGAAGCGACGACGTCGAAGACGCGCTTGTAGACGCGACCCCAGCCTTCGAGTTTCGTGCGTTTGACTTCGATCACGGGAATGCCCGCAATTGTCGTGGACATGAGGGCAGCGTGCGCGGCCAGCGTGTCGGCGGCGTAGCGGAAGGTGAGATGGCGATCCTCGGCGAATTCGACGACGGCGCGCATTTCCTCTTTGCCGGTTTCAGGATCGGTCACGAACACCTCGTCGACAGCGTCGTCAGAGCAGAGCGCGGAAGCTGCGCGCACGGCGTGTTCGTCCCAGCGCGGGAAGCGGCCGACGATGCGGTAACCGCTCGCCGGATCTTTGGAGAATTGCGCGACGATGGCTTCAGTCGCACGGTCATTGCCGCCGACGACGAGGATACGCCGCGCGCCGATGCCGCGCTTCAGCAATTGGCGGTTCACCAGGCGTACGAGCAAGCGCGCGATCACGACGTAGGCGATGGACAGGAGCCAAGCCGCCAACACGACGAAGCGCGAGGTGAAGAGTTCGCGCTGGAAGAAAATCAAAATGATGAGACCCATCACGCCGAGCGTGCAGGCTGAAACGACCTTGACCGCCTCTTCGAGCAGTCGGCGCGGACGTTCGATCGCGTACAAGCCGGTCAGCGCGAAGATCACGAGATACGCCAATGCGACCACGGCGGCAGCTTTGAAGAAGGCGGGGTAGGGGAGCAGCGAGATGGCGGGACGGAGGTCCGCGAAGGTCTCGAAGCGCAGCCGATGGGCGGTCGTGGCGGCCAAAAGCAGCGCCACGTAGTCCAAAGGCAGGAGGATGACGGCGAACGTCAGCTGGTTTCTGCGCATATTCGTAGACGTATCATACCATTTTAAGGCGAAAATTTCAAGTCTTCAGGTCAAAAAAAGAAAACGTCCCGACTGCTGTGTCGGGACGGGCGTTATGGGTCGAGGCCGACCTTGTCGATCGGAGAAGGCACCATATCTTCGGCGGCTTGTTTTGCCGAAGCGACGGCAGCGTTGAACGCTTCTTTCTTGACGACGTAGTAGCGTCCGGCTTTCTTGCGCGCTTCGCGGAGGACACGCACGGCTTCCTTGCCGGTATCGCGAGCGCCTTTTTGAAGAAGGTTCGTCTCGAGAATTTTCGGCGAAGGCGGTTTCAATTTCCGCACCAGTCTGATCCAGGAAAGGACTTTGAGGATGTACCAACTCATGTCGATCTCCCACCAGCGGTGACCCTGTCGCGCTGACCACTGCGCGTGATGGTGGTTGTTATGCCACCCCTCGCCCATCGTGATGATGGCGAGCGCGGGGTTGTTGCGGCTGTCATCAGCGGTATCGTACCGCCGGCTGCCCCATATGTGCGCGAGTGAGTTGATCGTGAACGTACCGTGATAGAGAAAGACTGTCGAGAGCACGAAACCGATCAACAGCATGCTCGTGCCGCCGAAGATCAAGCACGCGAGGCCGAGCATCGTAGGCGGGACGATCCACCAGCGGTTTAGCCAGCGAAGCTCCGGGTACGTGGCAAGGTCCTCGACGCGATCGAACTTCGTCTCTTTGTGCGCGCCGCTCAAGAACCAGAGCGCGTGCGACCACCAGATGCCTCTGATAGGCGAATGGACGTCGAGTTCCGTGTCGGAATGCGCATGGTGATCGCGATGATGCGCGGCCCACCAGAGCACGCCCTTCTGCGCGCAGGTACCGCCGCCGAAGGCCATCACGAACTGCATGACGCGACCGAGCTTGTAGCTGCGGTGCGCGAAGTAGCGGTGAAAGCCGGCGGTAAGAAAGAACATACGTGCGAAATACAGGACGAAGCACATGATCCAATCGATCGCGTGCGTACCCGTCCAAAACGCCAGAAGCGGCGCCAGGTGCACAAGGATCATGGGAATGGAATGCAGCCAATCGATGCGATCGGTGCGTGCTTCGTCTTGCGTCACGGGGCCTCCTTTCGAGAAGCGCCGACACTACATCACGAAAACGTCATTTTGCCAAGGGTAGAGCGTTTATCCACTGGGTTCAACGGAGATCCCGCGTATATACTGAACCGGCTTCGAAAGGAGGAGATATGAAAGCCGGTTCACTCCACGTTGTCTGCGGTTGCATGTTTTCGGGGAAGAGCGCCGAACTCACGCGTCTCTTGCGTCGCGCCAGTTTCGCCAACATCCGCGTTTTCGCTTTCAAGCCGAAAGTTGATACACGTGCCAGCAATGTCGTTCGTTCGCGCGACGGCCAAGCGCACGAGGCACTCACTGTCGATCGGGCTGAAGAGATCCTCGCGGCCGTGCCGGACTTCGGTCACGGCCTCGTCGGCATCGATGAAGCGCAGTTCTTTTCTCCCGCTATCGTGGGTGTTGTCGAAACGTTGTTGCAACGCGGCTACGAAGTGGTGTGCGCCGGGCTCGACACCGATTTCCGCGGCGAGCCGTTCGGTTCGATGCCGCAACTTCTCGCGATCGCCGACGACGTCACGAAGCTCAAAGCCGTCTGCATGAAGTGCCTGGATCTGAACGCGACTCGAAGCCAGCTTCGCCCCGGTGTCGCTGCCCCGTCGTCCGACGAGCCGCTCGTCCTGATCGGCGACCAAGAATCCTACGAAGCGCGCTGCCGCAGCTGCCACGTCCCGCCTGATCCCGTTCCGTAGAACGGGATTTTTTCTTTAAGAAAAAACGCCCCGGTGAGGGACGTTTTTCCATGCGTTTTAAGCGAGCCTGTAAGCCGAATTCTGTCTCCGTTTGCACGGAGGACGACCATCTCTCTAGGCCCGCGATTGCTCGCGGGCTCAAGCAAGCTACCTAATTTGCTCTTGCACCGGATCGGCGTTTGCCCCGGAGCCGATCACTCGACTGCCGCGTGGGCTCTTGCCCCACGATTTCAACCTTACCACGCTCCTTGCGGAGGCTTCGGCTTGCGCCTGTGGCGGTATGTTTCTGTTGCGTCCCATGCAAGCCTCGCGGCTCTCATAGGACATCCTCCGAAGAGGACCCGCACGCCCGACCGAAGTCGGGCTTCCCTGGACTTGGGGAATCGCCGCCATCTCTCGTAACCCGAGACATGACGCCATCCCTTGCTCCCGGTTGCCGTTAGCAACGATCTCTGAATCCCGGCTTGCGCCGGAAAACGGTGTTCGGACTTTCCTCGATCCGCCTTATTCGGGCGAGTCGCGGCCGTCCGGCTCCCTTAAAACAACGCCCAGGTACGATGTACCTAGGATAGAGCAACTCTAAAAGAAAAAGCCCCGTTTGTCAAGACGGAGCCTTTACCGCAGGAGCCTGGAAATACCGTCGAATTTGCGGATAAGAGGGAGGGGATCCCAGGCGGTCATGCCCAGGCTTTGGACCAGTTCCTCGGCGTCCCAGGAGACGCCTTTGGCGAAGAGCTCCTTCAGGAAGACGCCGGTATCGCGTTTCAGGAACCAGCGGTCGCCGAACGTGCGTACGAGGTGCTCTTCAAGTTGCGCCGAAGCGATCCAGGCGCGCAGGATGTCGGCGCTCTCGTAGCCGCCGGCCGTGTCTTCCAGCCAGAATTCCGCCTCGTAGGAAAAGCCTGTGAGATCCCGAAGCGTCTTGGCGTAGATTTCCTTGTTGCGAGCGATGTCATACGGCTTTTCGTCGACGACCAGTTCGCAGCTGAACTTGGCGACGGTGCGGCGCAGCATGAACAGGTTGCCGAGCAGTGTCGACGCGCCGAAGCGTTCGGCGGCGGCCTTCGGTACGCGCATGACGTGCTCGAGCCACAAGGGATTTTCCGGCAGATGTTCGATAAGCGTCGCGAACGTTTCGGTCAGCGCGCGCGAACGGGGGAGGCCGCGCCATTCGTACGGCAGCGTGGCATTGGTGTGGGCGGCATGCATCGCGTGGCCGCCTTGATGGAGCAGCGTGCGCACGTCTTCGAAACCGCCTTGCGGTTTCAGGAGGACATGCACATCCTCGGGTGCGCGCGGCGAGAAGCAACGCGCTTGCGGATGCTTGCCGGGGCGTCGTTCGGCGTCGATGCGGATCTGCGGAGCCTGTTCGAACGGCAGACCGAGCGTCGCGAAGGCGCCGTCACACAAACCCATGAATTTGTCGGCAGGGAAGAGGTGCGCGAATTCGTTTCCGGCGCGCCAATGCAGCGCGTGCGCCGAACTGATCTCGCCGAGGTCCTTTCCGTAGGCGCGGCGCAGCGCGTCCGACATCACGCGGCGGTACATGCCGGTCGTTTCAGCTAGAATCGGGAGCGTTTTTTGCAAAAAGGCGTCGTAACGGACGCGTTTTTTCGTTTCCGCGTACTCGCGCACGGCGCCGAAGCCGAACTTGGCGAACGCTTGTCGCCCGGCATGCTCGAGGTCGATGCGCAGCGGCGTGAGTTCTTCGCACAAAGCCGCCTGCGCCGACCGGAGCATCTCGCGCTTCTCGAAGACCTCTTCCCGCCCGATCAATCCCGCGATGTCTTCATACGGAACTTTCAAACCGTCCGCGCCGGTTTCAAGCGTAGCCGCTTTCAAAAATATTTTTTCCTCGATCGGCAGCGTATCGGCGGCGATCACGCCTTCGAGCAGGGCGAAGAGCGCGCGCTCCATCTGGTCGCGCTTTTTGGGCTGCGGCGTGCGCTCGATCGTTTCGCGCAGCGCCAAAATGGTGTCCTGCGAGAAGAGGTCGTTGCAGCGGTCGCGCACGGACACGAAGCCGGGACGCGCCTTCAGACCCGCGCGGGCCAGGCGGTCTTCCGCCGCGAGCGCGGCGCGGTATTCCTCGAGCTGCTTCAGGATCTCCTCGTAGGTCATGCTAGCGCAAACCGGTCGCGTGCAAGACGGTTTCCATGGTGTGACGGGCGACGGCACGCGCCTTGGCTCCGCCGGCGGCCAGGACCATCCGAACGCGGTCCGGATTTTTCATCAGCTCTTTCTTTTTTGCGCGGTAGTCGGCGAAGTGGTTGGAAACGGCGTCAGCCGCCATTTTTTTCAACTCGCCGTATTTGACCGGCTGGGCCGCAATCGCGTCCTTGCGTGCGGCTTTCCCGGCGAAAAGTTCAATGAGGTCGAGCAACAGCGCGACGCCGGCATAGGCTTCGGTTTCAAGCAGCTTCTCGGTGATCATGCCGCTCGGTTCCGTCGGCACGTTTTTGAGCTTCTTCAAAATTTCTTCCGGTTCGTCGTCGATGGCGAGATAGGATTTCGGACCGAGACTCTTCGACATCTTCTTGGTCGGTTCGGTCAGGCTCATGACCTTCGGCGTTTCGGTCAGGAGGGCTTTCGGTTCGGGGAAGACGTCGCCGAAGCGCTTGTTGAAATTACGCGCGATGACACGCGTCGTTTCGACGTGCTGGACCTGATCTTGTCCGACGGGCACCGCGTTGCCGCCGTAGATCAAAATATCGGCCGATTGGAGGACCGGGTAATCCATGAGGCCCATGTTGATGTTCTTGTCGTGACGCGCGGCTTTATCCTTGTACTGCGTCATGCGCTCCATTTCAGCGACGGGCGTTACGCAGTTCAGCATCCAGCAGAGTTCGGTATGTTCCGGTACGTCTGACTGCACGAAGATCGTCGATTTTTTCGGATCGAGACCGAGCGCGAGGAGCGAGGCGGCCAAGTCGAGAACGCGCGGCTGCATCTCTTTCGGATCGTAAGCGATCGACATCGCGTGGTAGTCGGCGATAAAGAACCAGCAGCGTTCCGGATGGGTTTCTTGGAGTTCGACCCAGTTGCGCAGGCTGCCGGCCCAGTTGCCGATGTGGAGTTCTCCGGTCGGCTGGGCGCCGGAGACGATGATCGTCGCGTCCTTTTTCATATGCGGCCATCTTACCGTTTTCCTCGGAATTGGCAATAAAAAAGCCCCGACGGTGGTCGGGGAGTTAGCGGCGGCGCCGGCTCATGCCTTGGCGACCGGAGCGGCGCAGCGGCTGGTTCGGCCGGCGCGAGGATGGCGTCATCGGTGGGAAGCCCACCAACTCTTTGAGCGTCGCTTCGAGCGCGGGGGAGCGAACGGCTGTCCGCTCTTCCATGCGGAAGGGCCGGCCGGGTTTGCGGACGGCGCGGATGATGATGGCGCCTTCGGCAAGCGACGCGCGGGTGGCAGACAAAGCCAACGTCATGTCGGGCGTTTCGATTTCACGTCCCCAGACCACCGGCTCCTCGAGCGGCGCCTTCGTCGGCACGGCTTTCAACCAGCGCATCGCGGCGAAGCGTTCGAGCTGCAATTCGATTTCGTTCAGGAACAGGCGCTGTGCATCGGGCAGTTTCTTTGTCTCTTGTGTCTCGGTCACGTTTCCTCCAGGCGCGCAGAGTGCCAGAAAAGTAGGTGTTTGTCAAGACGAACCCCGTGCATATTGGAGGCGGGTCCTGTCACCTCTCGGCGCTCACGGCCATGCTCGCTTCGCTGCGCGTGGCCGCGATCGCCTGCGGTGCCACCCGCACTTCCGGACTTCGCTTCGCTCAGTCCTCAAATTTTACTCCGCGCAGGGAGGCGCTCTCGAGACCATCGCGCAGGCGACAGCCGAGCGTGAGGGCGAGCCGCACTTCCGCGGCGAGACCCGTGTCGAGAGAGCGCGTCCCGGAGCGGAGTCCTGGAATCAGGCGTAGCAAAAACCCCGCTTGGGAAAGCGGGGTTTCGCGTTACAGTTCGATCAACACCGGCAGGATCATCGGACGGCGTTCCGTCTCCTTGAAGATGAACGAGCCGACTTCGTTGCGGATCTTGCTCTTCAGGTATTCGTCGAAGGAAGGACTCTTCGGATCGGTGTCCTTGAGGACTTTTTTCACGTAGTCGCGGGCGCGCATGACGATGCCGCTCGGGTCTTTCTGGAAGACGAAACCGCGCGAGACGATATCGGGGTCGCCGATGAGTCCGCCGGTCTTCTTATCGATCTTGCAGACGACGACGAGCATGCCGTCTTCGGCGAGTTCGCGGCGGTCGCGCAGGACGACTTCCGAAACGTCGCCGACGCCGAGGCCGTCGACGAAGACGTATTCGGCGGGGACGAATTCAGCGGTCAGGCGGGCGCCCGTTTTGTCGAACTCGATGATCTGGCCGTTGTCGGCCACGAAGATGTTCGAGCGCGGGATGCCGACGGCTTCAGCGAGATCGGCGTGCGCTTCAAGCATGAAGCGGTTGCCGTGGATCGGCACGAAGAAACGCGGCTTGGTGAGGCGCAGCATCAGCTTCAGGTCTTCCTGCTTGGCGTGGCCGCCGGCATGGATGTCGACCATGGCGTTGTCGACGAGCTTCGCGCCTTGGCGCACAAGCGTGTCTTTCAACGACTGCACGGTGCGCTCGTTGCCCGGGATGACCGAGCTCGAGAAGACCACGAGGTCGCCCGGCTGGATCGAAAGGAATTTGTGTTCGCGGTTCGCGACCTTCATCAGCGTCGCGTTCTGTTCGCCTTGCGAGCCGGTGCAGACGACGATCGCCTTGTTGTCGGGCAGACGCTTGAACTCGTCTTCTTCGACGATCGTGCCCTGCTTGTATTTCATGTAGCCCAGCTTGTGCGCGAGCTCCACGTTGTTGAGAAGCGAGCGGCCCTGGAGCAGCACTTTGCGGCCGAGCGGTTCGGCGGCGTCAAAGACCTGCTGCATGCGGGTAAGCATCGACGAGAACATGCCGATGATGACGCGTCCGGTGCCGCGCTCGATCGTGCGGCGAATTTCCTCGCCGACGACTTTTTCCGAGATCTGGTGTCCCGGAGACGTGGCGTTGGTGGAGTCGGACATGAGCATCAAGACGTTCTTGCTGCCGAATCCCGCGATGTGGATCAGGTCAGCCGGATCGCCGTCGGCCGGCGTGAAGTCGAATTTGAAGTCGCCGGTGCCGAGGATCACGCCGTACGGAGTGTAGAGCGCGGTACCGAAGGCGTCGGAAATGTTGTGGTTGACGTGGAAGGGCTCGAAGACGAAGTTACGTCCGAGCTGGATGCGGCTCTTGCCGGTCACCATGCTGAATTTCAGCTGGCTGGCGTTGCCGAATTCTTCCTGGCGGTTGCGGATGATACCGGCCGTGAGCGGCGCGGTGTAAATCGTCGGGAAGCCGAGGCGGGGGAGGATGAACGGCAAACCGCCGACGTGGTCGAGGTGGCCGTGGCTCACGATGACGCCGCGGATGTTGCGTTCCTTGCCTTTGAGACTGGCGATGTTCGGGATGATGTAGTCGATGCCCGGCATGTTCTCTTCCGGGAACATCAAACCGGCGTCGACGATGACGATATCGTCGCCGCATTCAAAGACGGTGCAGTTGCGGCCGATTTCTTCGAGGCCGCCCAAGGCGTAGACGCGAAGTTTCGGCGGGTTGCCTTGGATGTTGTCCATCGGCAACGCGGCGGTGGCGGCGTTTTTCGGGGCGTTCAGCGCTTCGACGGTGCGCGCGGACATGCCGCGCCCCGCCTGGCCGTTTCCGACGCTCTGCATTTTCTGGCCGGGACGGTTGTTGTTGCGTCCGCCGCGGAACGGAGGACGTCCGCCGCCGCTGAAAGGCGGGCGGTTGCCGCCTTGTTGAGGCGGGCGCGGACCTGCGCCAGACGGAGCCGGGCGCGGGACTTTGGGTACGGATACCATAAAAAAGAATCTATTCATGCCCCTTTGCGGAGCGGTTTATATATTGTCGCGAGAAATGCTTTCGCAGATCGACAGTCGGGAGATCTGAAGCGCACTTCAGAACTTTCGACGGGAAATCTGCCTGGTGGGCGAGGAGGGACTTGAACCCTCATGACCTTGCGGTCGTACGGCCCTGAACCGTATGCGTCTGCCAATTCCGCCACTTGCCCACGTCGCTTGGTTGTTCCTCCTAGGAGAATCAGTATACCCCGTCCGGCCCGGACGGTCAAGTTTCGGCCCTATTTCCAGTGGCGTGCCGTCTTCAAATACCACGATGTGACGGTCGCGAAACGGTCCGAGGGGTCGTTTACGCGCGAGCCGCCAAAACCTTTGAGTTCCGCCGGGATCGCGTAGGTATAGGAAGGGCTGTAGAGGAAGGCGGCCGGCTGCTGTTCGGTCAACACGCTCAAGAATTTGCCGTAGGACTGCTGGCGCACGGTCGGATCCGACGTCCGGCGCGCGGCCTCAAGTGCGTCATCGGCTTGGCGGTCGCCGAACATCGCCAGGTTCAAACCGGGATCTTGGATCTGCGAAGAATGCCAGAACGGATACGGATCGAGATCGCTGCCGAGCAACTGGCCGTACAGCAACGCATCGTATTGGCGCGGCCGGATGACGGTGCGGTGGACTTCCGAAGCGGGCACGGCATTGATCGTGACGTCGACGCCGAGCGCCGCCCAACCGTTCTTGATGATCGTTGCCGTCTTCAGGCTTTCAGGTTGATCGACGGTCGTGAGCGCGAGCGTCAGCAGTTCGGGCGGGGACGGCGTTTTGCTTTTTGCATCGGCCGGAGCTTTTTTGCGCAAGCCGTCGGACGGATCAATTTTCCAGCCGAGCGCATCCAGGAGCGCCGCAGCGGCCACCGGATTATACGGAACGGGCATCGTCGAGGTCGCGCTCATGCCGGGCAGGACGAGGTGATCGACCGGATGCCCGTCGCCGTCGAGCACGTCGAACAGGATGCGGCCTTTGTCGATCGACATCGTGAGCGCGCGGCGGACATCCTTGTCTTTCAAAATCTCGTTCTGCCTCGGGTTGAAGAAGACCGCGGTCACTTGCGGCAGTTCCAACGAAACGGGGACCACGTGCGATTGCGTTTTGAGCTCTTCCCGTTTGTCGCGCGGCACGAAGCTCAAGGAATCCACTCGGCGCTTCCGGAGCGCTTCAAGCGCACCGCCGTAATCCTGATAGAACTGGAACGTCACTTTTTCGATATACGGCGCGGGCCGGTAATACGAGGCATTGCGCGCCAAGGTGTAGTTCAAGATGAAACCGCGCTTGTCGCGGCGAAGATCATCGAAACGGAACGGGCCGCTGCCCACCGGCTTCAAATTCGCTTCGGCCGCCTGGGCGTCCCGCGGATTCACGTCCTTCCAGACGTGGCGGGGGAGAATGCCGAAAGTAAGATGTGAGAGGAATTGCGCGTACGGCTCCTTGAGCGTGACTTTGATCGTGATGTCGTCCGACTTCTCGACGGTGACGTCTTTGAAGAACCCTTGGAGCGGGCTTTTCCAAGCCGGATCCTGGATCAGCGAAAACGTGAACAGCACGTCGTCGGCTGTCAGCGCCTGGTCGTCATGCCAGCGCACGCCGTCGCGCAGGGTGAAGGTATACGTTTTTTGATCGGGGGAAACGCCGTAGTTCTCGACGAGGTCCGGTACGACCCTTCCGCCGCCGTCGGTGGTGAAGAGGCGCGAAAACATTAAACGCGTCAAGTCATTGTCGACGTCGTTCGAGAGCGCCAGGATAGGATTGAGCGAATGTGGCGTGCCGACCACGCCTTCGGTGATCACGCCTCCCACGGAGGGTCCCATCTGCGTGTGCGAAAAATAAAAACCGCCGCCGACGAGTGCGAGGCCGAGTCCGAAAAGGCAGATGCCGAGACGCAGCCGGAAGCTGTCGCTCGACGAAAGGACCTCGGGCAGATGGCGGATCTGCCTCCAGGTGGGGAGGCGTGCCGACGTCAGGGAATGCACCAGGCGCTTGTCCCAGCCTTCGTGTTCGCGAAACGAGGCCGGCCGTCGCCGGTTCGCGCCCTGCACCAGACGGTGCCAGGGCAAGACGCGCTTCAGGCGGTCGAACAGGGATACTGATCGTTCGCGATATGAAGGCATGCTCGAAAGAAAACGCGGAAGCCCGGCGAGCGGGCTTCAGAGTTAAGAAACGATGATGATGGCGAGGCCGACGCCGAGGAACAGCGTTGCCAGGACGATGGTGAAGTAGAAGAGGCCTTTCTCGAGTCCGCGCTTGGTGCGGAACGAGTTGCCGTCGCCGCCGAAGGTCGCGCCGAGACCGACGCCCTGTTGCTGGAGCAGGATCGCCATGATGAGCAGCACGGAAACGGCGACTTGGATGAGTGTCAGGATGTTCTTCATAAGGAGGAAAGCAGTTGCGATATCAAGGGGCAGCGTAGCAATCGTGCGGTCTCCTGTCAATTCATGTTACGATGTCGCCGTATGATCCGTCGCGGCGTTTCCTCGTTCGGTGCGCTCATGGTGATCGGTCTCGCGCTCGCGTTGGCCCTGCTCTTCTTGTGGCGCGTTTGGAGCTATCACCGCCAGATCACGCGCGGCGATAGCATCGATCTGCCGCAGTACAGCGGCGCGTTCACGTTGATCAAAAGCGGAAGCGCGCCGTCGGGCGCGTTCGCGGACGTTGCTACGTCGGACGACCCTTCGATCGGGCCGGCTGACGCCACGCTCGTGATCGTGGAGTTCCTCGACTACGAATGCCCCTTCTGCAACGCCGAGTCCTCGATCGTCCGCGAGCTGGCGGCCGCGCATCAGGACAAGGTGCGCGTGATCATCCGCGACTTCCCGGTGCCGGAACTTCATCCGCACGCCGTCGAAGCCGCCGAAGCCGCGGGTTGCGCGGAATCGCAGAAGAAATTCTGGCCGATGCACGACCGCCTCTTCGCCGCGGCCTTCGACGGAGAGCTGACGCGCAAGGAGATCGATCACGCCGCCGAGCAATCGGGTCTCGACCTGCCCGTCTATCGCGCCTGCATGAGCACGCACGTGCGTATCGACGAGATCCAAGCCGATGCCGCCGCCGGCCTGGCCGCGGGCGTGCGCGGCACCCCGACTTTCTTCTTCAACGGCCGCCGCGTCGAAGGAGCGATCCCGCGGGACGTCTTTGAAAGCCTTATCCGACGTTATGTCACGCAGTAAATCCGTTTGGATCGTCTTGGCAACGTTCGTCATCGGCGTATTTTTCGCGGGCGGATCCGCGCTGGCCGATTTGGACTCGGCGCAAAAACAGAAGGCCGCGGCTATGGCTCCGGTTCCGATCAAGACGGAAATCCAAATTCCGATTTCTCAAAAAGTCGACGGATACGCCGATGGCGTCGTCGCAGATCTCGCTAACTACATCGGCGTCATCTACCAGTTCGGCATTTCGATCATCGGTCTCGTCGCGGCCGTCATGATGATCATCGGCGGTTTCCAATACCTGACCTCGGCGGGCGACTCGGGCAAGATCGGCGCCGCTCGAAAACGCATTACCGACGCATTGGTCGGTCTCGTGCTCGCACTGTCAGCCTGGGCGTTGTTGAATACGATCAATCCGGCACTGCTCCGATTCGCACCGATCAGTGACACGATCGCAAAAAACACGGTCAGTACGGAATTGCTGCTGCTGCCCTGGTGCGAGGAGCTTACCGCCAGCGGTAAAGCGGTCACCCCCGTCGGCAGCGCAAAAAATTGTGGCAACATCGGGCAGTACGAGGAGAATAAGAGCACGGTGTACTGCATGTTCCAGGGGGATTGCCGTATCAAGATGAATCCCACAGGTTCATTCGATCCTCAAGTGGCAACCTGCATGCAAAAAGGCGGCCTCGAAACCAAGAGGGTGAAAGATGAGATCACAAAAGATAAGAATGTCTCGCTCGGCGTCTGCATTCCGTGCATGGCCATCACCAAAACCATCGCAAAAGAACTGGGGTACGGTTTGGAACAAGCTTGCTTCGCTTGGATGACGATCGTTACAAAAGCGCGCATGTTAGACGATCCAAATCAAGCGCTTTGGTCATACTGCGGCAAAGCGGAGAAATATGACAGTTGCGTTCAAGCGGATATGGATTGTCGGGAAGTGAATGTAAATATCGATAAGGCGCATGTGGGCACCATGGGCTGTGAGAAAACGTTTACATGCGGCTGCGAAGGATATGACGAGTCGCCGGAACCTGTCTGGTCTGATAAGGACCATTCATTGGCTGAATTCCAAAAAGGTCCTGATAGCTCGTGGGAGTTTTCAAGCATCGAACAACTCGAGGATTTGCCAGTGCATTTAGGTGCTCTCTGTGCGATCAACCCTTGCGAGAAGTTCAAGGATCTTCGTGTGACTGAAGGTGAACTGAATACGCAGATCAGTACGGGCCTCATTCCCGGTGTCAGCACCACGACTCTGCATCAGCAATCTTTCATCAAAGGTTGCAACGGAGCGGGTGTCAGCTCAGGTGTCAAGGGTGTCCGTATGATTACCGCGGATTGCCGCAATAACTGAACGACGGAGCGCGCCGCATGGTGCGCTCCTTGCTCTCTCGACAATTGCGTGCTAGAGTGCCTTCCGACATAACGTCGGATGCATGGCTGGCAAAAAAATCTCCAAAGCTGGCGGAAAAAACGGAGTTCCGGACGTGATCCGCGTGCGAGGCGCGCGCGCTCACAACTTGAAGAACGTCTCCGTCGATATTCCGAAAAACGCGCTCGTGGTCGTGACCGGTCTTTCCGGTTCCGGCAAGTCGAGTCTTGCCTTTGACACGATTTACGCCGAAGGCCAGCGTCGCTACATGGAGAGCCTGTCGTCCTACGCCCGCCAGTTCCTGGAACTCCAGGACAAGCCGGACGTCGACGAGATTTCCGGCTTGAGCCCGACGATCGCGATCGACCAGAAGACGGTGTCTTCGAACCCGCGCTCGACGGTCGGCACCATCACCGAAATTTACGACTTTTTCCGTCTCCTGTTCGCACGTGTCGGCAAGGCGCACTGCCCGAATTGCGGCAAGTCGGTGGCCGAACAGACACCGCGTCAGATCGTCGACCGCATCAACCTGCTCGCCAAGGACCAGGGGCTTTTGATTCTCGCGCCCATCGTGAAGGAAGAGAAGGGCGAGCAGAAAAAAGCGATCGAAGCGATGTTCCGCGCCGGTTACCGCGAAGCGCGCGTCGACGGATCACTCTACACGATCGAAGAGCTCACGAAGCAGCGCCTCGACCGCGACAAACGCCACACGATCGAAGCGGTAATCGCCCGCATCCAGGAAAAGAATCCGGCCTACGACGAGAAGCAGATGCTCGCGCTTGTCGGCAAAGCGCTCGAAATGGGCGACGGGTTCCTGCACGTCTATCTGCAGAAGAAAGACGAAGACCTTTTGATGTCGCGCCGCCTCGCGTGCGCCGACTGCGGCATTTCGCTGCCCGAAATCGAGCCGCGCATTTTCTCGTTTAACAGCCCGCACGGCGCTTGCCCCGGCTGCACGGGACTCGGCGTGAAGCTGACCGCCGAACCGGAACTCGTCATCCCGAACGACAAGCTAACGCTCGCCCAGGGCGCGATCAAGCCGTGGACGCGCATCGCCGGCAGCGGCACCGGCATGATGAAAGAGCTCCAGGCGCTTTCCGAGCGGATGAAATTCTCGCTCGACGTGCCGACCAAAGATCTTCCCAAGAAAGCGCTTGACGCGGTGCTCTACGGCGACAGCGAATTCCAAGGCGTCATTCCGCATCTCGAAAAGAAACATCTCGAGACGGATTCGGAGTACATGCGCAAAGAGATCGAAGAATACATGCGCACGGTCACGTGCCCGGTCTGCAAAGGCCAGCGCCTGCGCAAGGAGGCGCTCGGCGTGAAGGTCACGGGCAAGAACATTTCCGAATTCGTGGGCATGTCGATCGAAGAACTCGGCGACGCTTTCAAGAAGATCGACCTGCCGCCCTTCGACCGCAAGATCGCCGATCAGATCGTCAAAGAAGTCTCGCATCGCCTGACACATCTTCTTGAAGTCGGCCTCGGGTACCTGACGCTCGATCGCTCGGTCACGACGCTTTCAGGCGGCGAAGGCCAGCGCGTGCGTCTCGCGACGCAGCTCGGCACCTCGCTTTCCGGCGTTATCTATATTTTGGACGAACCCTCGATCGGCCTGCACCCGCGCGACAACGACAAGCTGATCGAAGCCATCAAATCCATCCGCGACGTCGGCAACTCGGTCATCGTCGTCGAGCATGACGAAGCGATGATCGAAGCGGCTGATTATGTTTTCGACATGGGTCCCGGCGCCGGCGAATTCGGGGGCGAGATCACGGCCGAAGGCACGCCGTCGGAGATCAAGAAAAACAAAGACTCTCTGACAGGCCAGTATCTTTCCGGCAAGCAAAAGATTGTCGCACCCAAGGAACCGCGCAAAGGCAGCGGCAAAGCGATCCAGATCCTCGGTGCCACGGCGTTCAATTTGAAGAACGTCGACGTGAAGATCCCGCTCGGCAAGCTTGTGGCCGTGACGGGTGTTTCCGGTTCCGGCAAATCAACGCTCGTCATCGATATTCTTGCGACCGCGCTGGCCAAGAAGTTTTATCGCGCCAAGGAGGAACCCGGTGCGCACAAGTCGATTAAAGGCATCGAGCACATCGACAAGATCATCACGATCGACCAATCGCCGATCGGCCGCACGCCGCGCTCGAACCCGGCGACGTACACGGGCGTCTTCACCGCCATCCGCGATCTCTTCACAGAAGTGCCGGAAGCCAAAATGAAAGGTTACGACGCGGGCAAATTCTCCTTCAACGTGAAGGGCGGCGGCCGCTGCGAAACCTGCGCCGGCGAAGGCTACCAGCGCATCGAGATGCAATTCCTGCCCGACGTTTTCGTCGAGTGCCCGGAATGCAAAGGCGCGCGTTACAACCACGAAGCGCTCGAGATCCACATCAAAGATAAAACGATCGCCGACGTGCTCAACATGACGGTCGAGGAAGCACGCCGTTTCTTCGCCGATATCCCCGCCGTCTTCGACAAGCTCGACGTGCTTCATGACGTCGGTCTCGGCTACCTGAAGCTCGGACAGCCCGCCACGAACCTCTCGGGCGGCGAAGCCCAGCGCGTGAAGCTCGCGACCGAACTCTCGCGCCGCGCGACCGGCAAGACGCTCTACATCCTCGATGAACCGACGACCGGCCTCCACTTCGAAGACATCAAGCGGCTGCTCGGCGTCCTCGACCAGCTCGTCGAAAAGGGGAACACCGTCGTCACCATCGAACACAACCTCGACGTCATCAAATGCTCCGACTGGGTCATCGACATGGGCCCCGAAGGCGGCGACAAAGGCGGCAAGCTCGTCGCCGAAGGCACGCCCAAAGCGATCGTCAAAGCGAAGGGATCGCTGACAGGGCAGTATCTGAAGAACGTGGTGAAATAAAAAAAGCTCCCCGAACGGGGAGTTTTCGTTATACAAGAAAAGAGCCCTTGCGGGCTCCTTTTCTTATTTGCCTTTCTGCTCGACGAGCAGGTTCGTCTCCTTCAGGCGCTTCTTGGAAGTGCGCAGGAAGTAGAGTTTGGCTTTGCGGACCTTGGCTTGCTTGATCGGTTCGATCTTGTCGAGCGAAGGCATGTTCATCGGGAAAATCTTCTCGACGCCGATGCCGCCGGACATCTTGCGGACCGTGAGGGTCTTGGAGATGCCTGCGCCACGGACCTTGAGCACCATACCCTCGAAGATCTGGATACGCTCCTTCTCTTCGCCCTTCGGGTTGGTTTCTTTGATTTTCTGGTGAACCCGAACGGTCATTCCAGGCTTAATTTCCATAGGTGACAAGTGATGCGATCAGTTCAGCCACCTCTTCGGGGCGATACCGATCCGTTTGAATGACCGCATCATAGTACGCGGTCGACGCGGTGTCAAGACCGTACAAGGCCTTGAGGCGCTTGGCGATTTCCCGCTCCCGCTGGCGACTGGCCTTGAGGGCGGCGGCGACCGAGATGCCGTCCCGCTTTGAAACGCGCTTGGCGCTCTCTTTCGGGTCAACCGTCAGGAAGACTTTGATGGCGGCGATGCGCTGCTTCTTGGCGAGGTACGCCGAGGCGCGTCCATCGAGCACGACACCGCCGGCTTTGGCGGCTTTCATCATGCGCTGGTCGAGTTCCTTGTCGAACGCGGGATGCTTGGCGGCGTGGCGGCCGAGGTCGATGAGCGACATCTTCCGTTCTTTCGCGACCGCGCGGAACTGGTCGCCGGCGCTGACGTGCTTCAGCTTGAAGCGCTTGGCGATCGCTTCGGCGGCGGTGGATTTTCCCGATCCCGCCAGGCCGCAGATAATGACGACCAGCTTCTTACGCTTTGCCATGTTTCTTTCTTAGCGTCTTCAGGACGGAATCGAGTTCCGGCGGAAGTTCGGAATGATATTCGCGCCACTCGCCTTTGAGATCCGTGAAGCCGAGCGTGGCCGCGTGGAGGAAGAGGCGGAGGTTTCGGAGCGATGTCGTCTCGTGTTTCGACTGCGAGTAGAGATCGTCGCCGACGAGCGGATGGCCGATCGATTTCATGTGGACGCGCACCTGGTGCATGCGGCCGGTTTCGGTGCGGACCTTCATGAGCGTCGCCTGCGGGTAGCGCTCGAGGACGTCGTAATGCGTGCGCGCGTCTTTGTCGCCTTCCTGCGCCGCGGCGCGGGCCGACATGCGTCCTTTGCCCTTCTTGCGGCCGATCGGCGTCTCGATCAGGTCGAAATCCTTGGACGGTTTTCCGTAGACCAGTGCGAGATACTCCTTCTTGATCTCGTGCGCCTGGAATTGTTTTTTCAAATGCTCGAAGGTCTTTTTCGTTTTGGCGACGACCATCAGGCCGGACGCTTCCCGGTCGAGGCGATGCACGATGCCGGGGCGTTCCTTGGCGTCGCCGACTTTCTTGATCGCGGGCGCGTGAGCCACGAGGAAATCAACAAGCGTCGATGTCTTCTGTGACGGTGCCGGATGCACGAGGAGTCCCGACGGTTTGTCGATCACCAAAAATTCGTCAGTCTCATCGACGACGCGCACGCTGGGAATTTCAGGCTTGGCCGCCTTGAGTGACGCTTTCGAAGCCGCCTTCGCGATCTCGATCACATCGTTTTCCTTCACGATGTCGTGCGCCTTCGGCATTTTTCCGTTCACCAAAATGGCGCCGCTTTTCACCAGTTTCTGGAAAGCGGTGCGGGATGTTTCGGAAAACTGCTGCACGAGCCAGGCGTCGAGACGCTCTCCGGCTTCATGCGCGGGGACGATGATCTTCTTCATGGGGGAAGGATAATGGAAAACACGCGCTTCAACAAGGCTGCGTAAAAGAAAATCGCTCCTTAGGGAGCGGTGGGGGAAAGGCCGATGGCGAGGAGGAGCTGGCAGAAGACCACGGTGAATTGACGCGCGGCGTCCCGGGGATCCGGTTCGTGCGCGGAAACGCGCTTGATGCCGTCCAGGACGTTGCGGAAGAGTCGGCGAAGATTGTATCTTGCGCCGCCCTCGATCACGTCGATCGGGCATTCCTGTTGAAAACGTGTCAACAGACATCGGATCTCCTGCGCATGCAGGGACTCCGCGGTTCCCAGGTGCTCGTTGACGCGAGCCGGACGCAATCGTTCACCAAACGTGCGGTTCATGAGGTGGAAGAGTTCCCGGACGGACGGCACGTCCCAGAGGTGGGGGAACCACAGGAAAAGGCCGCGCACAGGATGTCCTTCTTCCAGATCGAGCACGAAGGTCATCGTTTCGACCTTCAGAGGATCGATGTACATGATTGTTGCTCCCTGTAACCCCTCTCGGGGATGCGCCCGCCATGGGCGACGCGTGACCGTAACGGAAAATGCCGGAATTGTCAAGAGAAGGCTGTAAACATTGACAAAAGGTCAAAAATAAGGTATTCTTATGAGTAGAAAATAACTTCTTTCCATGGAAAAAAAAGAAGAACAGCGCCGCGCCGAAATCGATGCTTTTATCGATGAAGAAGCCGCCAAAGGTCATGCAGAGCCGCAACCGATGTCCTTGGAGACGCTTGAGAAACTCGAAGACATCAAGGGTGAAATGCGCGACATGATTCGGGACGAAGTCGGTGGAACGGCCGAGACGATCGCCGACCTCCTCATGACCTCGGAAAAAACCTCGGTCAAAGATCTGATGCGCATGCTCGACGAAGCGCTCGCCAAAGCCGAGCTGCGGATCGCCGAGAAATTCCCGAAAATCCCGGTCGACAAAGCGCGAGGCGATTTGAAGGCTATGGCCGTCGAAGCCGCCGCCGACGCCGTTGAAAAGCGCATGATGTCCGCAACAGACGATCAATACACCGGAAGGCTGTTGAGACTGCTCGACGAAATCAGTGCGTCCGACGAAAAAGCCGCTTGAACCAAAACCCCGCGCCATACGGCGCGGGGTTTTGCGTTCTTGGGAGCCACGATGTTAAATGAAAGCGCGCGGGCCGGTAGCTCAGCGGTCAGAGCGGCAGTCTTATACACTGCTGGTCGATGGTTCGAACCCATCCCGGCCTACCAAAAAAGATCCTCCACGGAGGACCTTTTTTGCAAAGAAAAAATCCGCGCGAGGGCGGAGGGTCAGAGAAAGTGATCGGTGTTGTAGCCGTGCTCCTTGAGCCAGTCTTCAAGCATGACCCAGTTCTTTGGATCGCGTTTGACCAAGGGGCTTCCTCCCTTCACCCAGACGACGATAGGTGAGTCGAGGAGATCGTCCCGGAGCGCGGCGTGACGGAGGAGAGCCTTGTGATCTCCAAAGTCGGGATTGCTGGCGAACTCGCGGGCCATGCCGAGCAGGTCGAAGACCTTGTCGGGCTTGGGGACGACGTGAATTTCTCCGTGCGTCAGCTCGAACTTGAAGAAGCGAGGAGCGATCTTTTCGGTGACGGTCAACCCTCGCTGTTGAGCCGTTTCACGGAAGCGGGCAGAGCGGATGTGGGCATGAGGATCCAAGGACCCCTCCTTTCAAGAACAAGAAGGTAGTATCATACGCCCTGGAAGCCCGTCAATGCTATGCAGCCAGCTGATGTCTACGATCATCTCGACCCCATGTTTCTCGCCACCCGCGAGACATTTTTAGGTGAAAAAACGTTTCACGAACTGGCCGCGACGTTTTTCTCGCATGATCGTTCCCGACAGAGAGCGGAGCGGATCAGGCGTCTCCATGCGGACGAAGGCGTGCTCGTGCACATGGCGAATCCCGAACAGATCGACGACCTCTTCGCGCACATCGCCCGCGAATCCCGCGTCCGCTATCTTTCAACGACCTACATGCACGCCGACATCCGCACGTCGGTCTACGCGATCGGCCGCGGCACGGGAATTCTCCTCGATCCTTCCTCCGTTGATATCGAGCACGTCTCCGTCAACGATTGTAAAAGCGAAACGGACCATGACGGACGGCTCGTCGCCGAAAACGAACATCAAGTCTCGACGATCGGGGAATTGCACGCTGCGCTCCTGGCGCATCCGCGCGACGATTGGAACGAGATCAACGCCAGCTTCGCGGGTCCGTCGCCGATCCTCGGCTTTTTCGCGCTCGACGGCGTGCTTTCAAAATTGTATGCCGCCTCTTTATGGATCAAAGCCGGCAGCCTGTTGCCGATCTACACCTATAACAGGGAAGCGAACCGGTTGGCGGAGTTCGTCCCGACGCCGGAGGTCATTGAGCATCTGATCGCGCACGTACCGAATCCTCGGCTGCAAGAACGCTATCGGACGCTCCTCGGGCTGTTGACGCACTGACAGATTTTTGCTAAAAAAGCGCCATGGAACCCGTGCCCTTGGAGTTCTCTCGACTCTGTCGAGCGCTTCAACGGGCCGGGAACCATTCCTTTTTCGGAGGTGCGTAACGATGAGCGACATCGAATGGTGCAGGACCAGCGAGATCGACCCTGACTACCGACGGGAGATCCGCGAACGGTTCCGATGGGAGCAGGTGCTGACCAAGCTCGGCATCGCGTTCCGGACGAAACCGTCGGGCAAGATCATCATTCTCTGCCGGTACCACGGCGAGAAGAGCCCGTCCCTTCACTTCTGGCCCAACGGCAGTTACCTCTGTCACGGATGCCATCGAGGCCACAGAGACGGCGACATTGCAGGGTTCGTCTTTGACGAGCTTCAAGGCGAACGCTGGAATTCGAACTTCGGCGCGATCAAGAAGTCCGAAATGGACGCGTTCTTCAAAAGCCTTGAACCGCCCGTCACGACGACACAGCTTCCTCTGCCCCTTCCCGACCCGTGAGGTCGGTTTTTTTAATCTTGACAATCCGGCATTTTGGAGCTAGCTTCCGGTCAGGAGGAAATGATGAGAAATCCGCTCTATGCCCTTTTGGTGGCGCCTGATGGCTACTTGCGCCGAGCGATCATGCTTGGTGAACAGACCTGTTCGATCCGCGAAGGTCATCGTGAGTACCGCGCGGAGAGCCCGGTGCTGCTGGGGTGTCCGGAGGCTCCTTGGGCCGTGATGGCCGACATCACCGAGGTGCGACACTGCACGCTGGGTGAGGTGCAGGAAGATGAGCGGACGCGAGCTGGTTTCGACGGGCAAGAAAACATGGTGCGCGGTTTGCTCGCATACTACCCGCAGATCACGATCTCGTCGGACGTGACCGTCGTGAGTTGGAAAAACGTGCGCGGCAAGCTTGTCGAAGAGGCGAAGGCGCGCCATGAGCGTAATCCCGTTCTTCTCCGTCAGCGCCTGCTGGATGCTGGTGCGGAATACATCGATCCACTGATCGATCTCGAGGGGTACGAGAACTGGTTCACGGCCAGGATGGCGGATACGCTCCGGCTGCAGAGAGCGTATGGCGTCGGTTCGATACGGGACCTGGTCGCCCTGAAAGCCAAGGATGTGCTGAAGTGGAGGAACTTCGGCCACAAGACCCTGGGTCACTTGAAAGAGTGCCTCAGGCACGCCGATCTCAAGCTCGGTATGACTCCGGCCGAAATCGAAAAAGCTTTTTCCGCCACACTCTGACGAGGATGGCGGTTTTTCTTTTAATGGACGTGGGTGTGTGGTGCGGCTTTTTCGTCCGCGCCCGTTTTTCCGAAGACCCAGGCTGCGAGCGCCGTCGTGATCGGAACTGCGAGAATCAGGCAGACGCTGCCGACCAGCGTTCTGACGATTTCTTCCGAGATGACTTCATTGTTCAGCAAAAACCAGACCGGCTGATCCTTATAGACGGAGAACAGCAGGAAGAGGGGGAGCGACGCGCCGGCGTAGGCGAGGAAGAGCGTGTTCACCAGCGAAGCGATGTGTTCGCGTCCGACGGAAAGGGCACGGCGGTAGAGTTCGTGGAAAGAGAGACTGGGATTCGCGCGCTTCAATTCGTCGACAACGGCCGATTGCGCCGTCGTGATGTCGTCGAGCACGCCGAGGACGCCCAGCATGATGCCGCCGAGCAGGAGTCCTCGCAGGTCGATCGCGCCGAAGTCGCCGTTTTGCAGATAGAGGGATTGTTCGTTGCCGAAACCGTTCATGCGCGCGAGAGAAACGGCCAGAGCGGCGAAGAGCGCCGAGAGCACCAGGGTGATGAGCGTGCCGGCGAAAGCGATGGACGTACGTTTGTTGAAACCGTGCGCGAGGTAGAGCGAGAGGGCGGCGATCGCGAACGTGCCGATGAGCGTCGCGTGGAACGGATTCCCGCCGCCAAGGATCTGCGGCACGATGTAGCCGAGAATGATGAAAACGCTAGCCGCCAGACCGAGCATGGACGTGAAGCCCCGCCAGCCTCCGAACAGCACGGCCAGGATGAAGAATCCGACGGTGAGCCAGAACAACGTCGGCAGCCGGTAATTGTCGGCGATGTACCAGCGCACGCTGCCGTCGACCTGCACGCTTCTTACGACCACGACGACGTCACCGGCTTTGATCACGCGCTGGGTGCTTTTGACGCCCATGGCGCTGGCCTCGATGCCGATCTCCTGCCCCTTTTCCGCTCCGTTCAGGAGCCGCACGCGATAGTCGGTCAGGCGATCCGTCTCGCCCAACGCGTCGACACGCGAACCCTTTTCCTCGACAGAAAGTACTTTAGCGCGCACGTATTCATCAGGAGGAAGCGAGAGTCCGTCTTGCTGGGCCGAAACGGGAAGCGAAAAAGTCGCTAAAGCCCCGAAGGTCAGCACAAGAGCTAAAGGTAGGCGCAGTGAGAACCTCATAGTAGGTTCAGTATAAGAGGAAAGGAGAAGAAGAAAAAGCTTCCATAAAGAAAACACCCAGCCCGTGAGTGGGATGAGTGCTTTCTGGTGGGCGCTGAAGGAGTCGAAACGGCCCAGCAAACCGATGATTCAAGCTTAAATTAGCGGAGCATTTGCGAAATCGCTGTTACAACGAATGCTCTTGAATTAAGGCGAAGAGTTCCGGCTCTACAGCATCGTGGGCATCAATATGGGCACCAAATTGCGTCGCAATCTTCTGTCGATAAAACTGTCAGCGCTGGACCGTCCGTGGGCAAACGAACTTTAATAATGGGGCACCATTGTTGAGGAGCGGTCCGGCAGGGCAGCCGTAAGAACGGTCGAAAGTTCGACAGCCACGCACAAAGGCGTCGCAAACTAGCGGCGCCTTTTGCTTTGATTTGGAAGAAAGCGCCGAATTTCGTCGATCGGAACGGCGAATAGCGAACACGTCAAATCGTGCGCTGCAGGAGTCGGCTAATTCGCATTCATGCCCCGGCTATCAGCGCCCCCCCCAAGCTCAAGTTGCTTTATAGGACAATAACAACAAAGAGGCCTCACGGCCTATTTGTTGTTTCGCTGAAGAGCAGGATTGTGTATTCACTGCCTCGTAAGAATGCACCTCGACACCTGTCTCTATGCAGATATATAGTGACGCTATGCCAAAAGGCCCAAAACACATTGTCGCGGCTCTCCTCGCTGCCGTCTTCGTCGCGACGGGCCTGTCTTTCTGCATGCCGCATTTTGACGAAGCTGTCCATGCGCATGATGACCGCATAAGCCTCGACCACCATCTCGATCTTGATCATTGTAGTGACGGCGTCGAGGTCGCCAATTCGAACGTGGGCGGATATCGACCGTTACAGGATCATCCGCATATGGCCGTGTTGCCCGTTTTGGACATCGTGACGGTTGCAATTTCGAATCAGCACTTCTTCGCAAGCAAGAGCGCATCGCCGCCCAAACCGTCATCCCGGGATCCGGTCGTCATGAGATGTTGATCGTTGCGTGAATGACGCGAACAGGTTTCGCGTCCTCGGTTTTTTTGTTCACGCACTCTTATCTCCTATGACATATCGCGCACTTACGATTGCCGCCATTCTTCTGCTGATCGGCGCAGGCTGCGCCGGTACGGCGGCGCCGGCGAATCAAAACGCAAACGGATTGGACACCTCGGCACCCTCCGGAACCACCAGCGATACTTCGGATCATGGCGACACGGAACATCTGGCCGTGGCTGCCGGTTCCCGCATCGCCCTGGACGGCAAGAACAACTTGAAGCCCGATAGCGTCGATCTCAGCTTCAAGCTGTACGGGCTTGATGGCCATGCGTTCGGTCCGAACGATCTCACGCTTGCTCACGAAAAGAAGATGCACCTTCTTCTCGTCCGTGACGACATGCAGGGCTTTCAGCACGTGCATCCTGATTACAAGAAAGAAAAGTGGACGGTGAGCGTCAATGTGCCTGAAGCCGGTCACTATCAGATGTACGTCGACATCGATCCGGAAGAGGAAGAACCGACCGTGCTGCGCGTGCCGCTCACGATCGGCGGACCGACGGCCAAGAAGAATCCGCCCGTTCCGAACGCCGCCATGTCGGCCGATGACGGCGCATATCGCGTTGCGCTGGATGTTGCCCGTGCATTGAAGTCCGGCGACGAAACGCGCCTGACGTTCGTCGTGACCGAGAACGGAAAGCCGGCCGCGAATATCGATCCGTATCTTGGAGCCTACGGTCACGTCGTCCTTCTCCGGCACGGAGACGTCGATGACTTCTTTCATGTCCACCCGGTAACAGAAACCAAGCCCGCGGACGGCCGCGTCCAGTTCGACGCCGTCTTTCCTGTAACTGGGCGCTACACGCTCTATGCGCAATTCAACGTCAAAGGAACGGTGCGCACGTTCCCGATCACGGTTGACGTACATGATAAAGGCGACGCTGGCGCGAAGGATTCCGGCGTACACCACTAAAGCTATGCAATCGAAATACAAAATTATCGCCGCCAGCCTCGCGCTTGCGGCCGTCTTTGGCGGCGTGAGCCTAAGCCTGGCGCTGGCCAGCGCAGGACACGATGACGAAGCTGCACATACGGAAACGGAAGCTGCGCAAGCAACCAGCGTTCTGGTTGAAACCGCATCGGACGGCGCGATGGCCGGATTGGCCGATGGGAATGTGTCGTGGTCGGGAGAAATACTTTCGCTTTCGGACGTCTCGGTACATCCGCTGCGCGAGGGGCAGATCTCGGAATGGCGCGTGCGGCTCGGTCAGCGCGTCTACGCCGGGCAAGTGCTGGGCCGTCTCTCGCCTCCTCCGGCCAGCCTTGAGCTCTCGTCGGCGCTCGCGGAACGCGCTCAGGCCGTCGCCAGAGTGCGAGCGGCCGCCGAAGCCGCGGAAAAGATCGCTCGAGATTCTTCAGAACGATTGGAGCAGTTGAAGGCGGTGCTTGATAAAACACGAGATGCCGGAATCGCCACTTCGCGCATTGACGCAGAACAGGCTGCCGCCGCCGTGCCATTGAAGCGGCAGATGCTCCGGGCCTCTCTTGAGCGCCTTGCGTACCGCACGGCCGGTCTCGCATCCCGCAGCGGAAGCAGCCCGGCGACGGCAGACGACGCGGCGAGCTTTCAGTTCAAGTGGGGTATCGGCGTCTATAGCGATGGCGTCCAGCAGGCTTACCGATCAGCGCTGGCTGCGCTCCTTGCGGGCCTGAAAGACCCGTCTTCGATCCCTGAAAAAGAAGGCCTCGCATACAGCAAAGTCTTGCAAGCATTGCTGTCCGGCAGTGCCGCAATCGGCGATATGACGCAGGAAAGCCTTGCCGATCTTCGCGAAGCGGCGCTGGCAGATCAGGAGGCGTTCCTTGACGCGCTCGATGCATACCAGCAGGCGCTCGCGGCAGAAAAGTCCAGGGCGTCCGAGATTCCGAAGATCACGGTTGAAACCGAAAAAGAAATCGCCGTGCAGAAATCCGAGCTCGATGCGCAGGTCGCCGAACTCGAGCGCGACGTGTTTGAGGCGCGGGCCGAGGCGGAAGCCGCCGCAGTGGGCTATGCCACGCTCGCCGCGGGCGTCGCGGGGCAGAACATCATTGCGTCCCGTTCCGGCGTCGTATCGTCGATCCGCAAGAACGTCGGTGATCATGTTACGCCAGAAGACGTCGTCGCGTCCGTCGGCGCTCCCCGAGACGCTGGCGCGTTCGTGCGTTTCAAGGTGCCCGGCGACCTCGTGCCGCCTGCCGTCGGAGATACGGTGGTCATCGAGCGGCCGGGCCGCGCGTTTGCCGGCATCGATGCGAAGGTTGTCGGCGTCGGCGCGTCGCTTGATGAAAACGGTTCGTACGCCGCTGATGCAGAATTCTTGAGTCCGACCGATTGGCCGGTGCATGCTTCGGTGCGCGTCATTCCGAAAGCCCGTGCTTCGTCGGCGGTTCTCGTTCCGCTTGGCGCCGTTTGGAAGGATGAAGAAGACGCGACGCATGTCTGGTTGGTGATGGAGAACGGCGTCATCCGGCCACAGCCGGTCCTGATCGGGCGCACGCTCGGCGACCGTGTCGAGGCGCTTGAAGGTCTGCAAAACGGTGACCGGTTCGTGGCGCGCGCGGAGAGCACTCTGAAAACCGGGCAATCGGTCAATGCGACCGCTGAAGCGCGGGAAGCGGAGCCGACGGAGGCGGGCGACGGCCACGGGCATTCGCACGGCGAATAGTCCCCACACCCTATGCTCAATCGCATCATTCTTTGGGCGATCCGTCATCGGATCGCTACGGTCGGGTTTGCGCTCGGGATCGTGGTGCTCGGGCTATGGAGCCTAGCGGGCATGAAAGTAGACGTCCTGCCGGACGTGAACAAGCCGACGGTCGCCGTTTTCGCCGAGGGCGAAGGCCTGGCGCCCGAAGAGATCGAACAGCTGATCTTGCGGCCGATCGAAGCTGCCGTGGCGGGCGCGCCGGGCGTCGAGCGCGTGCGTGGCACCGCGTCGTTCGGCTTGGCGATCGTCCAGGCGGAGTTCCGCTGGGGCTCCGACCTGTATCGCAACCGTCAGATCATCCAAGAACGTCTCGCCCAGCTCGATCTCCCGGAAGACGTCAGGCCGGTCCTCGGTCCGGTCGCCTCGGTCATGGGGGAAATCATGTGGGCCGGCCTCACGGCCAATGACGCTTCCATCGACGGCATGGAGCTGCGCACGCTCGCCGACTGGACGATCCGTCCGGCGCTCTTGCGCGTACCGGGCGTCTCTGACGTGATCGTCATGGGCGGCGACGTCCGTGAATGGCAAATCCGCTTGAATGCCGAGCGCCTGCGCCGGTACGGTTTGGAGGTCGGAGATGTCATCGCGCAAGTCGAAGGCTCGCTCAAGAACCGCGGTGGCGGCATTCTCGTCCAGGATCGCAAAGAATATCCCATCCGCATCATGCTCGCGCCCACGCAGGTCGCCGAGCTGCGTGAGATCGGCATCGGTAGCTTCGAAGGCAATCCGATCCGCCTCGCCGACGTCGCCGACGTCGAAGAGGGTCCGAGTCCAGTTCGGGGATCGGCCACGATTGACGGGAAGCCCGGCGTCATCATGCGCATCGTCAAGCAGCCAGAAGCCGAGACGCTGGCGGTGACGGAAGCCGTCGATGAGACGCTCGAACGCCTGCACGCCGGTTTGCCCGCCGGCACCGAGCTGAAGAACGACCTGTTCCGGCAGGAATGGTTCATCGAGGCGGGGCTGGACAATGTGATCGAAGCGCTGCGCGACGGCACGCTGTTCGTGATCGTCATCCTGATCCTGTTCCTCATGAACGTGCGGACGACGGCGATCACCCTGACTGCAATCCCGCTCAGTATCCTGATCACCATCATCGTCTTCCGCGCGATGGATATGTCCGTGAACGTCATGACGCTCGGCGGCATCACGGTCGCGATCGGCGAGCTCGTCGACGACGCGATCGTCGACGTCGAGAACGTCTTCAGGCGCCTGCGCGAATGGCGGAAGAGCGGAATGAAAGAGCCGCCGGGCGACGTCGTCTTCCGCGCTTCGAGTGAAGTCCGGAATTCGATCGTCTACGCCACGATCCTCGTAGCCATCGTCTTCCTGCCGATGTTCTTCATTCCAGGCGTCGAAGGCCGCCTGCTTGCGCCCCTCGGTTTCGCGTATCTCGTCGCCCTGGTCGCTTCGCTGGCGGTGTCGCTAACCTTGACGCCCGCGCTGTGCGTCCTACTCCTGGCGAAACCGCATGCCAAAGATCATGAGGAAGAAACGCGCTTCGTCCGCTGGCTTAAGCGCCGGCTGACGCCCGGCATCATCTGGAGCGTGCGCCACCCGAAGCACGTAATCGGCGGCGTCGTCGTCACGATCGCGATCGCGGTCGGCATGTTCGCAATTGCGGGCAAGGAAGGAGTTCCTCCCTTTAACGAAGGGGCCGTGACGATCGGCGTCGTGATGCCGGTTGGCACGGATCTGGAAACGTCGAACGCGTACGCATCAAAAGTTGAGGAGCGGATTCGCGCGATCCCGGGCGTCCGGCGCGCCAGCCATTCGACGGGACGCGCCGGCGCCGATCCTCACGATAGCGGTGCGAATACGAGCGAGATCCAAGTGGCGTTCGAGCCTGGCCTCGAGAAAGAACGCGAGCGACTGTTCGCCGACATCCAGCGTACGCTCGACGGTTTCACGGATGCTGATTTCAGCCTGGGCCAGCCCATCACCCACAAGCTGGAAGAGCTCCTCTCCGGCGTGCGCGCGCCGATCGTTGTGAAGCTCTTCGGCGAGGATCTGCCCGCGCTGCGCCAGGCGGCGACCCTGGTGCGAGATGAACTGGCGGCGCAAGAGGGAGTCAAGAACGCGCAGGTCCAGCGTGAAGTGCTCGTGCCAGAGTTCCGTATCTATCCCAATCGAAACCGCCTGGCCGATCTCGGCCTCTCGAACGGTGAAGTGTCAGAAGACCTTGAACGCGGCCTCCTCGGAGTTTCCGCCGGACAAGTGCAGCTCGACGGCGCGCGTGTCGACGTCGTCGCACGCTACGATCTTCTTTCGCGCGGCAACGCCCAGGCCCTCCGTGACCTTTCCCTGCCGTTCGAAGGAGCCGAAGCGCTCGGCAACGTCGCTGAAGTTCGTCTCGAAGCCGGAAGAAACCGGCTCAGCCACGAAGGCGGCCGCCGCGTCATGGTGGTCAGTGCCAACTACCAAGGCAACGACATCGTCGGAGCGGTGGAAACGGCACGTCAGGCCATCGAAGCGCGAGGACGCCTTCCGCAAGACGTCACGGCTTCGTTCGAAGGCACGTACAAGAGCCAGAAAGAAAACAGCCGGCGACTCGCGGCGCTCTTCGGTGTCGGCCTCGTCCTGATCTTCTTTGTGCTCTTCCATGCGTTCCGATCAGTGCCGGTCGTCCTGCAGGTGATGCTGAACGTGCCCACGGCCTTCATTGGCGGCATGATCGGCATCTGGCTCACGGGAGGCGTCGTCAACCTGGCGCACCTGGTCGGCTTCGTCTCGCTGGCCGGCATCGTGTCGCGCAACGGCATCATGTTGATCAGTCACTCGCTGAATCTCGTCCGGAAAGAAGGTATGCCGTTCACGCCGGAGACGATGCTGAAAGCCACGCTCGATCGCGTCGTGCCGGTCTTGATGACGGCACTGACGGCCTCGCTCGCGCTCATTCCGCTACTTTTGGCGGGCGAGGATCCTGGTAAAGAGCTGCTCCACCCACTCGCCGTTGTCATCTTCGGCGGCCTGACGTCATCGACGCTGATCTCGCTGTTCATGACGCCAGCCTTGTTCTACCGCTTCGGAAAGAAAGCTGCGCTTACCGGACCGGTGGCGATTGACGTCTAGTCGTGGGATGGCTTCTCAAGAAGCAGACGCGATGAAATGAAAAGAACGGCCGACGGAGGCCGTTCTTTCTTTTGCTTCCCACTAATGTCAATCTCGACAACGACGACGCTCTTCGAAAGAAAAAACTGGACGATGATCGTCCGCGCTGAAGGAGTTGCTTTTCAGCGCCGTGAATTTAAGGCTGCGCGCTGAAGTTATGGAGGTGGTTTTCAGCGCGAAACACTCGACATCCCGCCTTAAGTTTTTCGCGATCTCGGTTCGTGGGCACCACCGTGGGCACCAATTGGGCACCGAGAAAAAAGAAAAGCCCATTATCATGGGCTTTTTTTGGTGGGCGCTGAAGGAGTCGAACCTTCGACCTACTCGACGTCAACGAGTCGCTCTAGCCAACTGAGCTAAGCGCCCTTACGGCTGCCCACACGCTACACGATCGTCGGAAAAGTATCAAGGCCCAGGCTTGTCCACTTCGCAAGGCGTCCTCGGTGCTATACTTTTCTTGCACCATGCGCGCGTTCAAAAGATTTCTTCTCGTCATGCTCGTTCTCGGCGTCCTTGGGGGCGCTACGTTCGGCGTATTATGGATCAAGAAGCAGGCGGACGCGCATTCCTTGGACGGCGTGATCGTCGAACCGGCGCCTCCACAGCCCGCGGCGCCGAAAGAAGAGAAAAAAATCGACGCGCGGCTGGAGGGTTTTCTTCCGCGCAAGGACGGCGCACGGCTCGTGTATGCGCCCGAAGCCGGAACGAAACTCCTGTCGGCGTCTTTCATCGACAACGGCACGTTGATCATGTCGACAAGCGTCACGAAGGGGAAAGACATGCGCTGGAGTCTGACGCGTCTCGATTTGAAAACGGCGACGCCGGCGGCGATCCTTGATGGCGCCGTGCCGCGCCTGGCTTCCAGCCATCGTGCCGCGCATCGCAACGCCGGACGTTTCTGCTATGCCGAACGCGACGCCAAGCGCGGCGTCTTCGAGATCTGGTGCGCCGATCTCGATGGCAAGAACCCGAAACAGATCACGATGCATGACGGCAAAGAAGATCTGATGTCGCCCGCGATTTCTCCGGACGGCGCCTGGATCGCCTTCGAAGTCGACGCTGACCGGCCGAAGCCGCAGGGCGCGGCGATCTGGAAAGTCCGTTTGGACGGTTCCGATCTCCAGCAGCTCACGCGCGGCGCCGACGACCGCAAGCCCACTTGGTCCGACGACGGATTGAAATTGTATTTCCAGCGCCGACCGGTTGCGGCAGGCGCGAGTTGGGATATGTACGGCATGGACGCCGACGGCAAAAATTCCGGCCCGATTCTGCGCACCTACGACGAAGACGAGCTGTTTCCGACGCGTGCCGCTTCGACGAGCGCGTTCATCGTGGCCGAAGCCGCCAGCGACACGCCTGCGCGTCTTAAAAAAATCGACGCGGTCACCAAAGCGGGGGAGTATCTGACGGACGGAGCGTCCGGTTCCGAAACCTCGCCCTCCGTTTCGCCCGACGGCGCCCTCGTCGCGTTTCTCGCGCCGGTTTCTCCCGACCAGCCGGACATGCTCGGCGTGTGGCTCGTCGCGATTCCTTGACACTCTGCGTGTTTGGGTGCGACGGAACGGTCGGGTATACTAAGCCGACATGTACAGCAGGACTTCCAATGAATGGATCCGCGCGACGGCGAAGCTGGTCTTTGGCGCTTTCCTGTTCTTGTTCGTGGCGTCGTTCCTGGCCCTGCCCTGCATGCAGGGCGACAGAGGATTGCTCGTCACGATGACGAATCCTGTCTCGAAGAGTTCGGGCTTTGCACGTTCGGCCCCTGCTTCGAAAGCGTTGCCGCGCGCCTCGCTCCAAGGACCGCTGTCGATGGCGGCCCTCGGAGCGCCGCTCCTGGCGACGCCGTTGCCGCGCGCGTCGGCTCTCGCGTCTTCTGTCCAACATGCGAGCGCGTGGCAAGCCTCGACGGCACTCGCGCTTACGGTCCCCACGCAGGCGCAGGCGTCAACGCGCACCTATTTCCCTCCGCTGTCCGCGGCGGCATCCTGCGCGGAGTACAAGCTCTTCAAGCCGCAGATGAATCTCTTCAAGGCATTTGAAGTGCCGGCCGCCGAGCACCCTTTCCGCTTTGCCGTCGTTCTGGCGGTCATGCTCGGTCTCCCGGTTCTTGCTTCGGTGCCGCAGCGCGCGCCGGAACGGGCCCGTCCCGGCTGGACGCGACTCCGTTCTCTTCCGTTCGCGTCTTCCGATCCGCCGCGTCTCCCATATTTCGCCGCTCTGCGCGACGCCTGATGCTCCGACCGTTTCCGCTCTGCATAATTCAGAATTGATTGTATGGATTCCAACGAAAAGTTTTCAATGTCGCTTTCCGTAAAGCAGATCTTCCTTCTGGGCGTCGCGGCCGGCGTTCTCGGCGTCGCCGCGCTCGGCTTCCTCCACATGATGAGTAAGGGCGTTGATATGGGCAGCATGTTCTCGGGTTCGGCCCGTGCGCCGCTCGCGGCAGTGCCCGCCGCTCCGACCGATCCGAACGCCGCAGCCGGCGAACAGGTCGGCGCCGTCACCCCGATCACCGATACGGATCACATCCGCGGCGATAAGAACGCGGAGATCACGCTCCTCGAGTACTCCGACTTCGAATGCCCGTTCTGCTCGCGCTTCCATCCGACGCTCGTGCAAGCCGTGAACGAGTACAAGGGCAAGGTGCGCTGGGTCTACCGCCACTTCCCGCTCTCCTCGATCCATCCGAACGCGCAGAAAGCAGCCGAAGCCTCCGAGTGTGCCAGCGAACAGGGCAAATTCTGGGAAATGGCTGACAAGATGTTCGAGAAGCAGGCGCAAGGCCTCTCGATCGCGCAGCTTTCGACCCTGGCCAAAGAAGCCGGCGTGCGCGACATCAAGAAATTCGACACGTGCGTCTCGAGCGGCAAATACGCGCAGCTCGTCGCGGCCGATCTCGCCAGTGGCGAAGCCGCGGGCGTGACCGGTACGCCGGGTACGATCGTGATGGGCAAAGACGGCTCGAAGCAGCTCATCCCGGGCGCGCTTCCGTACGACTCCGTCAAGCAGATCATCGACTCGATGCTCGCCGGCTCCTAAGCAAGGAGAAGAACCCCGCACCACCCGGTGCGGGTTTTTTGTTCAAAAAAAGACCCCGTCTAGAGGACGGAGTCGACAGGCGTGTAGCGATCGCAGAATGCATCGAGTGCGGCGAACTGCGCTTCGAGTGACATGTCGCTGTCACGCAAGGGCGGCAGCACGGCTGCGACTGGCGGAATCGGCATGTAGGAACCGTTCGAAACGGTTGCAATTTCATTGCGCCGATAGCTCCAGAACACGTCGATCTCGCGCACGTCGCTGTGCCAGCCGCGTCCTTGCAAACGCGCTTCATGCGCCAACGTGGCGAGTCCGTCCGCGTGCAGAAAGTGATCGGGGTCATCGACGGGTCCCACCAGGATCGGTTCCAGCACGATGCGATAGGCCGCGGCGTGAAGGTACAGATTAACGCGATCGTACCGACATTCGACGTGCAGGCCCGCGTCCGTCTTGAGACGGAAACGCAGGTGTCGGCGGCAGGCGCGTAGACCGTATTCATCTTGTCGATCCCATTCCACTGGAACGTCGAATGTAATGTCGAGAAAGGCCTGCGGTCGCTCGGGGTGACACTCTCGATTGAGCAGCTTTGCAGAAAGTATCCGGACGTTTCCTCGCGCGTCTTCCATGATCTCCTCCGAAGTAGAAGGGGAAGTGGAAGCCCGAGGATAGGTTAAAAACGCGGAAATGTCAAGCATCCTTGAACCAACTGCACGCTTCCTTTAGGATACCTTCATATGCCGAAAGGTCCGAAGAAGCCCGAACTCGACAAGGCCTACGACGCGTCCAAAGTGGAAGACGCGATCTATCGCCGATGGGAAGCCAGCGGGTTTTTCAATCCGGACAAGCTGCCGGGCGGCAAAAAGAAGAAACCGTTCACCATCGTTCTGCCGCCGCCGAACGCGACGGGTGTGCTGCACGTCGGCCACGCCACGATGCTCGCGCTTGAGGACTTGATGATCCGCTACAAGCGCATGCGCGGCTTTGCATCGCTCTGGATTCCCGGCACCGATCACGCTTCGATCGCCACGCAGAACAAAGTGGAGAAGCTGATCCAGGAAAAAGAAAAGAAGTCGCGCCATGACCTCGGCCGCGTCGAATTTTTGAAGCGCGTCGAAGCGTTCGTGAAGCATTCGCAGGATACGATCCGTAATCAGATCCGCAAGATGGGTTCGTCGATCGATTGGTCGCGCGAGGCCTACACCCTCGACGCGCCTCGCTCCGAAGCGGTCATCGAGATGTTCAATCGGATGCACGAAGACGGCTTGGTCTATCGCGGCGAACGCGTCGTGAACTGGTGCCCGCGTTGCGCCTCGACCCTGGCCGACGATGAAGTCGAACACAAGGCACAGAAAGCCAAACTGTACTTCCTGAAGTACGGACCATTCACCGTGGCGACGACGCGCCCAGAAACGAAAATCGGCGACACCGCGGTGGCCGCCAATCCGTCAGACGACCGTTACAAGAAATGGTTCGGCAAGAGCTTTGAATTGGATTGGGGTGTCGGCACTCCGAAACTGACGATCAAAGTGATCAGCGATCGCGAAATCGATCCGAAGTTCGGTTCCGGTTTGTTGGGCGTGACGCCCGCACATTCGGCGACCGACTTCCGCATGGCCGAAGCCAACAAGCTCCCGATCATCAAAGTCATCGGCGAAGACGGACGCATGACCGAGGCGGCGGGGAAGTACCAAGGTATGACCGTGCTCGAAGCGCGCGCTGCATTTGTGAAGGATCTTGAAGCGCAGGGTCTGATCGAAAAAATCGAGGAGATTGATAACAATCTTTCCGTCTGTTACCGCTGCGGCACAACCATCGAGCCGCTCACGTCGCTTCAATGGTTCGTCGACGTGAACAAGAAGATCAAAGGCCGCGGAAAATCTTTGAAAGAACTCTCGCTCGACGCCGTGAAAAAAGGCGGCGTGAAGATTCTCCCCGAGCGTTTCGAGAAGGTCTACTACCATTGGATGGAGAACCTGCGCGACTGGTGTGT